>NZ_JAMPPJ010000010.1:0-210113 GCF_028481025.1 Providencia sp. PROV150
CGAATTGCTTATTTGAAAGGCTAATTATTTGAATACTAATTAGTTAGGGAATTGTGGTGTCGAACCTAGAGTTATCTATTCTTAACTATATCTTAACTATAAAAAAATAGAGGTGAAAATGGATAAAATTTCACCTCTATAACATCAATGTGAATTAATTCTCTTTAATTTTCATCAATGCAGTTTCTGTGGCTTTGATAGTTTTCTCAATGTCTTCATCGCTGTGGGCGATAGACATAAAGCCAGCTTCAAATGCAGAAGGCGCGAGGTAAATACCTTGCTCTAACATGTAATGGAAAAATTTCTTAAAGCGCTCAACGTCGCATTTCATCACATCTTGGTAGCAAGTTACGGTTGGGGCGTCGGTGAAGAAAATACCAAACATGCCACCGACGTGATTGATAACCATCGGAATACCTTGCTCTGCGGAAACACGTTTTAAACCACGAGCTAACTTTTCTGTTAATTCATTTAAACGTGAGTGGACTCCCGGCTGAGAGACTTCTTTTAAGCAAGCGAGGCCAGCAGCCATCGCGACAGGGTTACCAGATAAGGTCCCTGCTTGGTAAACAGGCCCAATTGGTGCTAGTTTTTCCATAATTTCAAGGCGGCCACCGAAGGCACCAACAGGCATACCACCACCGATGATTTTACCTAAACAGGTTAAATCAGGCTGAACATCGTAGTAATCTTGTGCTCCACCTAATGCGACGCGAAAGCCTGTCATGACTTCATCAATGATGAGTACGGCATGGAATTCATCACATAATGCACGTAAACCGGGTAAAAATTCAGCTGTTGGTGGTACGCAATTCATATTTCCAGCAACAGGTTCAACAATGACACATGCAATATCTTCTGGGTAATTTTCAAATGCTTGGCGGACTGAAGATAGGTCATTATAGGTACAAGTTAATGTGTGTTTTACAAAATCTTCAGGAACGCCAGGAGAGTTTGGTTCGCCCATAGTAAGCGCACCAGAACCCGCTTTGACTAATAAGCAATCTGCATGGCCATGATAGCAGCCTTCAAATTTGATGATTTTGTCACGGCCTGTGTAACCCCGAGCTAGGCGAATTGCGCTCATGGTCGCCTCAGTGCCTGAATTTACCATGCGTACCATATCCATAGAGGGGACTAGTTCACAAACTAATTCAGCCATTTCAACTTCAGCGGCAGTCGGAGCACCAAAACTTAATCCTTTATGAACCGCTTTGATCACGGCATCACGGATCACAGGATGGTTATGGCCTAAAACCATTGGTCCCCATGAGCCAACATAATCTACATAGGCTTTACCATCAACGTCATAAATATAAGCGCCATCCGCTTTTTCAATAAATAATGGGGTTCCACCAACACCATTAAAAGCACGAACAGGGGAGTTTACACCACCAGGAATTTGTTCTTTTGCTTGTGCGTAAAGTTTTTCAGATTGTGACATCGCAGGGCTCCAGAAAGAGGCTAAGAAAAAAATTGCTCTCATTCTAAAGCACCACACCAATTAAACCAAATGTTGATATGAAGATATGCACAATGTGTCTAATTGCATGACAGCACTTGAACCATTTAGTCAAGTGGCGGATAATTAGGTTAATTGATCTGAGTAGGTTTTAGCCTACACATGAATTTACCGGTCACCGGTTTGGAGTAAAAAATGAGTGATGATGCAGCTCTGCCTTTGCAATTTACTGATGCGGCAGCAATTAAAGTTAAAGATCTGGTCTCTGATGAGGACAACCCAAACCTGCGTCTGCGTGTTTATATCACTGGTGGCGGATGCAGCGGTTTCCAATATGGTTTCACATTTGATGACCAGATCAATGAAGGCGATATGACAATCGAGAAACAAGGTGTTGCTCTTGTCGTAGACCCAATGAGCCTACAATATTTAGTGGGTGGAAGTGTGGATTATACGGAAGGCTTAGAGGGTTCGCGTTTTATTGTCACCAATCCGAATGCTAAGTCTACTTGTGGGTGTGGTTCGTCTTTCAGCGTCTAATTTTCGTCATATTTCGAGCTGTGGCGGTGTTGGCTTCATTCAGCTACTCGGGTCACATACTAATGTATGCTCCCCGAGATATCTTCATTTGCCGCCTTGCCACACCTCGAACTATTTAGAAAATTTTTGTAATTTGTAATTTGTAATTTGTAATTTGTAATTTGTAATTCTCAATCAGATAATGCGTTTAACTGCTCGCACAGTTGTTCTGTCGCATTAACAATCCTTGGGCCTGCTCGGTGAAACCAATCTTCATTTAATCGGATAATTGGGACATTGAGCTGTGAGTGCCAAAATTTTTTCACTGTTTTTTCCTGTTCGGCTGAACCAGTCATAATAATTACATCTGGCTTGCGAGTGAGCACCTGCTCACGACTGACTTGAGGCCATTGAACAGCGCTATTAGCAAAAATATTTTCACTACCACAAAACTCTACGACATCATTTTGCAGCGTGTGGTTACCTGCGCTAAATAAAGGCTGAGTACCGAGTTGAATGAACACTTTCTTTGATTTTTTATTAGAAATTTTTTCTTTTTGATAAGGAGCGAGCCTAGAGCGCATTTTTTCAACATTTTGTTGTGCTATCTCTGGGGTTGGGCTGTATTGTGCTAATTCAATCACTGAGTTGATGACATCATCAATAGTTTGAGGATCGAAATAAATAATTGGAATACCTAGGCCTGCGAGTTGATCAAGAGGCCGCTGGGGGTTACCTCCTCGCCATGCGAGGATTAAATCAGGTTTAAGTGCGATAATACGTTCTACATTTAAACCTTGCCAATCAGAGACTTGTTCTAATTTTTTTGCTTGCTCTGGGTAATCGGAGTAAGCACTGACCGCAATTAAGCTATCTCCAAGCCCTGCTGCATAAGCAAGTTCAGTATTGGCCGGTGATAAACTAATAACGCGCTGCTTTGTTGCTCCTAGAGCAGAAAAGGCCACCAATAAAGCACATAATAAGGTGATAGTAAGGGAAAAATAATGCGTAATTCGTTTCATAACAAAATTCATCGTAGAATTAATTAAAAGGTATAACTAACAAATGGTTATACCTTTTTTGCAAATGATTAAGCGAGTTTAGCTAAAATTGCTGTGATCATCAGGGAAGATTGACGGGCAGCAACAGGTAAAAACTCATCAAAGCTCGTGTGGGATTCTTTATCTGCAACATCTGAAATGGCACGAACGACGACAAATGGAATGCCAAATTGGTGACATACTTGACCAATCGCGGTGGCTTCCATTTCTACTGCCGCAACTTGTGGGAACATCGCTTTGATGCGCGCCAGTGGCTCAGCACCATTAATAAAAGCATCACCGCTACAGACTAATCCACGAACAGCGTTCATATCCAATAACTTAATGCACTGCTCAGCAACTTCAATTAACTTAGTATCAGCAACGAAAGCTGGCGGACACTGTGCCATTTGGCCGGGTTCATAACCGAATGCGGTCACATCAGCATCATGGTAACGAACTTCTGTAGAAACCACGATATCGCCGACGTTTAAACGAGGGTCTAAACCACCTGCGGAGCCTGTGTTAATCACGACATCTGGTTGGCAATGCTCTAATAATAGTGTTGTACCGATTGCGGCTGCGACTTTACCAATACCTGATTTCAATAACGCAACGTCAACGCCATTAATTTTGCCTGTATAAATCTCACAACCAGCACGGTTAATAGTTTGGCAGTTTTCAATTTGTGAGCGCAAAATCGCCACTTCCTGTTCCATGGCACCAATTATTCCAACTTTCATTTTGTCTCCTTTTCCCTGCTCAATTTGCACTATTAATGTCAATATAGTGTCAATATTTTGACTAGGGACGATAATGTTTTATTGTGTTATTGCTGCATTCTTCGAGTGGGCTCGCAATTTTAATTGCAACAACTCGAATTTTGACAACGAAATTACAAAGATGCACGAAGTGTAACATTGAAAGGTGAGTCGTGAAGGTTTTTTCCTGTATTTAGGCTATATAATGAAACATCAATCGAAATAGGGAAGGTGGCAGAGTGGGTGAGATTAATTTTGTTAAGAAGCTAAACTTTCAGCGTAACTACATGAGCAGTGCGAAAAACCAAAAAATTTCACCTAAAGATGAAGATGCGGTTAATCGCTTATTTGAAAGTGATCGTGGGCGGATTATCAATTCAGCAGCCATTCGCCGCTTACAACAAAAAACACAAGTTTTCCCCTTAGAGCAAAACGCAGCAGTGCGTAGCCGATTAACTCACTCACTAGAGGTTCAGCAGGTTGGCCGTTACATCAGTAAAACGGTTTTAGGTGAATTAAAAAAGAAAAAATTACTGGAGCCCTATGGGCTAGATGAACGTTGTGATGCGTTTGAAAGCTTAGTCGAAATGGCTTGTTTAATGCATGATATCGGTAATCCACCATTTGGGCACTTTGGTGAGGCCGCAATTCAACGATGGTTTACCAAGTTACTGTCGCCAAGTTACTTATATACACCCAACTCCCCTGACCCATGCCAAATATCGGCATTACAGTTAACTGGAAATGAAAAGCAAGATTTATTCCGTCGTCAATTAAAGCAGGATTTATGCTCATTTGAAGGTAATGCGCAAGGGCTGCGCATGGCGCATCGATTACTCAAACTAAACTTAACCTATGCACAAATTGGTTCTATCTTAAAATATACGCGTGGAGCTTATGATTTGGAGCCAATTCCCCCTGAGTTTGATTATTTGATGAAAAAACCAGGCTATTATTGGTCAGAGGTGGACTTTGTCAGTGAGTTAACCAAAAAACTCGATATGGAGAAATACTGCCGTTTCCCTCTGTCCTATATTATGGAAGCGGCTGATGATATTTCATATTGTATTGCTGATTTAGATGATGCCGCGGAAAAAGGCATTTTTACTGTTGAGCAGTTGATTGAGTACTTAAAAGCAGAGTGGGGGGATATTGAACAAAATGATTTGTTCGATCAAACTGTCATGCGAGCTTTCAATAATATCAGTGACAACCACACAAGGCGTATTCAGCAAGATCAGTTCTTTATGTATTTGCGCGTGAATATTACAGGGAAGTTGTCTCATTACAGTGCACTGCAGTTTATTAAAAATCTGCCTGAAATTTATAATGGCACTTTTAACAGCGCTTTGTTAGAAGATAAAAGCCCAGAACATAGATTACTGAAAGTATTGAAAACAGTGGCTTTTAAACATGTATTTAACCACCATGAAGTTGAAGAGTTAGAGTTGCAAGGCTACCGAATTATCAGCGGGTTATTAGATTTTTATAGCCCATTACTGATGATGAATAGAAGGGATTTTGCTGAGCTCGTTGAAAAAAATTACCACAAGCACTTTTTCATTGAAACGAGATTGTTCCATAAATTATCTAATAAGCATCGCTTATCTTACACGGAAGCACTTGAGAAAATTTCTGCAACGAATGAAGCAGATAAATCTATTCTGGAGTTTTATTATCGAGCTCGTTTGATTCAAGACTATATTAGCGGTATGACAGACCACTATGCCTATGAAGAATATCGTAAATTTATGGTTAGTAACTAATATAATAATTGAATGGCATAATAAAAATGGAAAAGTAGTCAATCAAATGATAGGAAAAACAGGTATAATGGGACTGACCGTTTTTCTGGATTAATTAGCGAAAAAAAACAACGCATTAAAATTGAAAACTCGACAATCATGATTTTTATAACTTAATACTCTGTAGTGACTACTTTATGGCTCAATTTTACTCTCCTAATCGCCGTACCACTTCACGCCGTCAAATCACGGTTGTAGCTGATAGCCTCGATGCTGCAGGGCAAGGTGTTGCCCGTATCGAAGGAAAAACCATTTTTGTAACAGGTTTATTGCCTGGAGAAGAAGCACAAATTGAATTGACGGAAGAGAAGCGGCATTTTGCTAAAGGGAAGGTGACTAAACGCTTGAGCACGAGCCCACAAAGAGTAAAGCCTCGGTGCCGTTATTTTAATCAATGTGGGGGGTGTCAACAGCAACATGTTGACATTGTACTGCAAAGAGAAAGCAAAGCTCATGCCTTAGCTTACCTGATGCAGCGCGAAACATCGCTAGATATATCTGTTCCTACGGTGATTAGTGGTGAGCCATATGGTTACCGCCGTCGAGCTCGATTAGGGCTACAATATCAGCCTAAAAGTAAAAATGTCGTTATGGGGTTTCGTCAATCTCAATCTAACACATTGGTTGATATAAAAAATTGTCCTATCTTATCCCCAGATTTGGATATTTTATTAAAACCACTTTCTGAATGTATTAACCAGCTCAGTAATAAAGCGAAACTGGGGCATGTAGAACTTATTCGTGCAGACAATTGTAAAATTGTATTGATTCGCTACTTAACCCCTTTTTCGTTATCAGATACCCAAAAGTTAAGCGATTTTGAAAATCAGCACGGAGTGTCTATCTGGTTAGCGGGTAATGATGAAAACTTACAGGCTCTGTCACCAAATTCGCCACAACCTGAATATCAAGTTGCAGGGGAGTTACTAAAATTTAATCCGTTAAATTTTATTCAAGTGAACGGGCAAGTTAACCAGCAGATGGTAGAACAAGCTTTAGCATGGTTAGATCTAAACAGTGAAGATAGGGTATTAGATCTTTTTTGTGGAATGGGTAACTTTACGTTGCCAATTGCACGGTTAGTGAAATCCGTTGTGGGTGTTGAGGGTGTGGAAAATTTAGTCGAACAGGCACGAAACAATGCACAGCTCAATACTATTTGTAATGCGACATTCTATAATGAAAACTTAGAAGCCCAGATACACACACAACCTTGGGCGGTTCATGGCTTTAATAAAGTGTTATTAGACCCAGCTAGGGCTGGAGCCGCTGGCGTTATGGAACATTTAATTAAACTGATGCCAGAAAAAATTGTCTATGTTTCATGTAACCCCACAACATTGGCAAGAGATAGTAAAGTTTTACTTGATGGGGGCTATCAATTATTACAGTTGCGGATGCTAGACATGTTTCCGCAAACTAGCCATTTAGAGTCAATGGCGTTATTTATCCGTCGCCCAGAGGTTTAATAGGTAGGGAGAACATATGGTTGCAGTAAGAAGTGCGCATCTTACCCCAGCAGGTGAGTTTGCCCCAGAAAAGTGGGTTAACGGCCTGGGATTGAGTAATAAACAATCAGAAGAAAAGCTCATCCATACCTGGCAATATTGTCACGATAAATTAGCCGGACAAGAAATCGCCCCTCTGTTACTGTGGCGTGGTATTGAAATGACCGAGATCCTATCAACATTAAGTATGGATATCGGCAGCTTACAAGCGGCTTTGCTTTTCCCCTTAGTGGAAGAAGGGAAGTTAGAAGAACAAGAAGTTATTGATGAATTTGGCAAATCCATTCACGAACTTGTTAAAGGCGTGCTGGAAATGGATGCGATCCGCCAACTCAAAGCAACACAATCAAGCGAAACCAGCTCGACACAAGTCGATAATATTCGTCGTATGCTACTGTCAATGGTAGAGGATTTCCGCTGTGTTGTTATTAAGTTAGCGGAACGAATTGCTCATTTACGTGAAGTCAAAGATGCAACGGAAGATGAGCGCGTCTTAGCTGCAAAAGAGTGTTCAAATATTTATGCTCCTTTAGCAAATCGCCTAGGAATTGGGCAGTTAAAATGGGAGTTAGAAGACTTCTGTTTTCGTTATTTGCATCCCGATGAATATAAGAAAATTGCAAAGCTCCTCCATGAACGTCGTATTGACCGTGAAGAGTACATAGATACTTTCGTAACAACCTTACGTAAGTACATGTTAAAAGAGAATATTCAAGCAGATATCTATGGCCGACCTAAGCATATTTACAGTATTTGGCGTAAAATGCAGAAAAAATCATTGGCATTTGATGAACTGTTTGATGTGCGAGCGGTGCGTATTGTCGTTGAACGCTTGCAGGATTGTTATGCTGCATTAGGAATTGTTCATACCCATTTTCGCCACCTTCCTGATGAGTTTGATGACTATGTGGCGAATCCAAAGCCTAATGGTTATCAATCGATTCATACAGTGGTATTAGGGCCAAACGGCAAAACACTTGAAATTCAAATTCGTACTCGCCAAATGCATGAAGATGCAGAGCTGGGGGTTGCGGCGCATTGGAAATACAAAGAAGGCGCAACTGGCATTGGCAAAGGAAGTAGCTACGAAAACCGTATTGCGTGGTTACGTAAGCTGATTGCATGGCAAGAAGAAATGGCAGATTCTGGCGAAATGCTAGATGAAGTTCGTAGCCAAGTGTTTGATGACAGAGTGTATGTTTTTACCCCAAAAGGGGATGTGGTGGATTTGCCAGCAGGCTCGACGCCGCTTGATTTCGCTTATCACATTCACAGTGATGTCGGCCATCGTTGTATTGGTGCAAAAATAGGTGGGCGTATTGTTCCATTTAGCTATCAATTACAAATGGGTGACCAAATTGAAATTATCACTCAAAAGCACCCAAACCCAAGCCGTGACTGGTTAAATCCTAACTTAGGGTATGTAACAACCAGCCGTGGGCGAGCCAAAATCCAAAATTGGTTCCGTAAACAAGATAGAGACAAAAACATCCTCGCAGGGCGCCAAATTCTAGATAGCGAATTATCGCAGCTTGATATCAGCCTCCGAGAGGCCGAAAAACTGCTAATCGCGCGCTATAATGTTCACTCATTGGATGAAGTTTTAGCCGGAATTGGTGGTGGTGATATTCGTATCAACCAATTAGTGAATTTCCTGCAAAGCAAATTTAACAAAGCCACCGCAGAAGAAGAAGACCGCGCGGCAATGAAGACATTAGAAAGTAAGTCTTCACTCCCAAGAGCACCATCCCATGGTAGTGGTCGAGTGGTGGTTGAAGGGGTTGGTAACCTAATGCACCATATTGCACGTTGTTGCCAGCCAATTCCAGGGGATGAAATTGTCGGTTTTATCACGAAAGGACGAGGTATTTCTATTCACAGTGCGGATTGCGAACAATTAGCTGAGCTGCAAAGTCATGCGCCAGAACGTGTGATAGATGCAGTTTGGGGAGAAAACTATTCCAGTGGTTATTCTCTCGTGGTTAGAGTTGTCGCCAATGACCGTAGTGGTCTACTACGTGATATCACGACAATATTAGCTAATGAGAAGGTTAATGTGCTTGGCGTCAGTAGCCGCAGCGATGTGAAGCAGCAATTAGCAACGATAGATATGACAATTGAGCTGTATAATATTGAGGTGCTGAGCCGGGTGTTAGCAAAATTAAATCAGTTGCCGGATGTTATTGAGGCAAAACGCCATTCCCAGTGATTTTCTTCATATTTTGAGTTGTAGGGGTGTTGGCTACACTTAGCTACTCGGGTCACATACTTATGTATGCTCCCCGAGATATCTTCGCTTGCCGCCTACCTACATCTCAAACTATTTTGAAAATCAGTACTGTCATATTGTCAGTGGTTTTCTTCATATTTTGAGTTGTAGCGTTGTTGGCTGCGCGCGCTCATCTTAGTCACATACTGATGTATGCTCCTAGGGGCTCGTTTACTTGCCGCCTAGCTGCAATTCAAACTATTTTGAAAATAATTTTTTGCAAATATTCAATAATCTTTTCTTTGTTTTTTCTTTTGTTGGGAAAAATTTGTTGATTTGCCTTTATATCTGGTAAGTTTGAGATAAAGATGACAATTAGAAACAAAAGAAAATCAAAGGTTAATACAATGAGTCAGGAAAAACCCGAAATCGAACGCTTATTATCCATTATGGCACAGCTGCGTGACCCACAAACAGGTTGCCCATGGGATAAAGTACAGACATTTAAAACTATTGCACCTTATACACTTGAGGAAACCTATGAAGTGCTTGATGCGATAGAACGTGAAGATTTTAACGACTTAAAAGGTGAGCTGGGCGACTTATTGTTCCAAGTGATTTTCTATGCGCAAATGGCGAATGAAAAATCATTGTTTGATTTTAATGATATTTGCCAAGCAGTGAGCGATAAGCTTGAACATCGTCACCCACATATTTTTGATACAAATAACACATTGAGCAGCTCGGAAGTGATTGAGGGGTGGGAAAAACGAAAAGCAAAAGAGCGAGCTGAAAAATCGCAGTTTTCTGTGCTAGATGATATCCCGAATTCGCTCCCAGCACTAATGAAAGCCTATAAAATTCAAAAGCGTTGTGCTTCGGTCGGTTTTGACTGGGATACGTTAGGCCCTGTTGTGGGTAAGGTTCATGAAGAACTTGAAGAGGTGATGGAAGAAGCCACACAGGTGGTTGTTGACCAAACTCACCTAGAAGAAGAAATCGGCGATTTATTGTTTGCCGTAGTGAATTTATCTCGCCATTTAGGTCATAAACCTGAAATAGCGTTGCAAAAAGCTTGCAACAAATTTGAAGGCCGTTTTCGTCAAATCGAAAAAAGCCTAGCGGAAAGTGGCAAAACGACAGAAAGTGCTACACTTGATGAGATGGAAGGGCTTTGGCAGCAGGTTAAGAGTCAAGAATAAAATGGTTCGTCATATTTCGCACTATAGCGTTGTTGGCTGCGTTCGGCTACTCAGGTCACATAACTGGTGTATGCTCCCTGAGATATCCTCTCTTGCCGCCTAGCTGTAGCACGAACTATCTAGAGCATTAATTATATATAGAACGAAGCATCTACAGAAAAATTCGATATGTTCGATATGGTTGGTTTGTTCTAAAATCACCTCATGCAATGGCTCCAAACAAAGCTTCAAAAATAATATGGAGGTTGAAGTTTTCGAGTGTTAAATGTGGAGAGTTAGAGTAAATAGTTATTCAAAATCAAAGTTAGTGCAGAATCGCATTTTTTACACCATACAATGAGCTGAAAGGATTTAGCTTTTGTGTTTGAACTGTGTTAATCTATAAAAATAGATAAAGATGACTAATTTTGAAGCGATAAATATTTTTCGCTTTTAACTTGCTGATAATATTAGAGTATTGATGAAATTTAGCCTTATTATGCTTAGAACATTTGTAGCGAAATTAAGGTTCGGGTATACTGTTTTCCCGTCCTGTTATATCCATCATCTTTTAAACCTAAACTTTCAGGTTCAGCATGAAAACTAATTATATTTTTGTGACCGGCGGGGTCGTATCCTCACTGGGTAAAGGCATTGCCGCAGCCTCTTTGGCGGCTATACTCGAAGCCCGTGGACTCAATGTGACTATTATGAAACTGGATCCCTACATTAACGTAGATCCAGGCACTATGAGCCCAACCCAACACGGGGAAGTTTTCGTTACAGAAGACGGCGCTGAAACTGACTTAGATTTAGGTCACTATGAGCGTTTCATCCGTACTAAAATGACACGTCGTAATAACTTTACGACTGGGCGTGTTTACTCTGAAGTTCTGCGCAAAGAGCGCCGTGGCGACTATTTAGGCGCTACAATTCAAGTTATCCCTCATATCACTAATGAAATTAAAGACCGCATCATCCGTGGTGGTGAAGGTCATGACGTTGTTTTGGTTGAAGTTGGTGGTACAGTTGGTGATATCGAATCATTGCCATTCCTTGAAGCGATTCGTCAAATGGCAGCTGAAGTTGGCCGTGAACGCACATTATATTTGCACTTAACATTAGTGCCATACCTTGCAGCGGCTGGTGAAGTAAAAACTAAGCCAACTCAACATTCTGTGAAAGAATTACTGTCAATTGGTATTCAACCAGATGTGCTAATTTGTCGTTCAGACAGAGTGATCCCAGCAAATGAACGTGCAAAAATCGCATTGTTCTGTAATGTGCCAGAGAAAGCGGTTATCTCTCTCAAAGACGTTGATTCAATTTATAAAATCCCAGCCTTATTGAAATCACAAGGTTTGGATGAATACATCTGTAACCGTTTCCGCATTGATGCGCCAGAAGCTAATTTAGCTGAGTGGGAACAAGTTATTTACGAAGAAGCCAATCCCGCTGGTGAAGTGACTATTGGGATGGTGGGTAAATATGTTGAGTTACCAGATGCGTATAAATCTGTAATTGAAGCATTAAAACACGGTGGCTTGAAAAACCGTTTAACTGTGAACATCAAATTAATTGATTCACAAGATATTGAAACTCGAGGTGTTGAGTTACTAAAAGGTTTAGATGCTATTTTAGTACCAGGCGGCTTTGGCGAGCGTGGTGTTGAAGGGAAAATTCTGACCGCTCAATATGCACGTGAAAACAAGATCCCTTACTTAGGAATTTGTTTGGGTATGCAAGTCGCATTGATTGAATTTGCACGTAATGTTGCCAATATGGCAGATGCAAACTCAACAGAATTTAAAGCGGATTGTAAATTCCCTGTTGTTGCGCTGATTACTGAATGGCGCGACGAAGAGGGTAACCTTGAAGTACGTTCAGAAGAGAGCGATCTTGGTGGAACAATGCGTGTTGGTGGCCAACCATGTCATTTAGTGAATGGTAGCCTTGTACGTGAAATGTATGGTTCAGAAACTATCATTGAACGTCACCGCCACCGTTATGAGGTGAATAATTTACTACTGAAACGTATTGAAGATGCGGGCCTAAAAATTGCAGGCCGTTCAGTGGATAATAAGCTGGTGGAAATTATTGAAAACCCTAATCATCCATGGTTTGTGGCTTGTCAGTTCCACCCAGAGTTCACCTCTACACCAAGAGATGGTCATCCGTTGTTTGCAGGTTTTGTTAAAGCCGCTGGTAAGTACCAGAAAGGTGAGTTGAAATAAGATATGGGGAAGTCGGCGCAGGTGCACCAACTTCCCAAAATTTAACTTGTACTGAGGAAAACCTAATGTCCAAAATTGTTAAAGTGATCGGTCGTGAAATCATTGACTCTCGTGGTAACCCAACTGTAGAAGCTGAAGTTCATTTAGAAGGTGGCTTTGTTGGTTTAGCTGCGGCACCATCAGGTGCGTCAACAGGTTCTCGTGAAGCTCTGGAACTGCGTGACGGTGATAAAGCGCGTTTTCTGGGTAAAGGTGTTCTGAAAGCAGTTGCTGCAGTTAATGGCCCAATCGCAGAAGCGCTGATCGGTAAAGATGCTAAAGACCAAGCTAACATCGATAAAATCATGATTGATCTCGATGGCACTGAGAACAAATCTAAATTTGGTGCAAACGCAATTCTCGCTGTATCTTTAGCAAATGCTAAAGCAGCAGCAGCGGCGAAAGGTATGCCTCTGTATGAGCACATTTCTGACTTGAATGGTACTCACGGTCAATACTCTATGCCTCTGCCGATGATGAATATCATCAATGGTGGTGAGCATGCTGATAACAACGTTGATATCCAAGAATTCATGATCCAGCCTGTTGGCGCACCAACGTTGAAAGAAGCGGTTCGTATGGGCTCTGAAATCTTCCATCACCTAGCAAAAGTACTGAAATCTAAAGGTATGAATACAGCTGTAGGTGATGAAGGTGGTTATGCGCCTAACTTAGAGTCAAACGCAGCGGCATTAGCAGCAATTAAAGAAGCTGTTGAGCAAGCAGGTTATGTGTTAGGTAAAGACGTAACACTGGCTATGGACTGTGCAGCATCTGAGTTCTATAACGCAGAAACCGGTAATTATGAGCTGAAAGGCGAAGGCAAAACCTTCACTTCACAAGAGTTCACACATTATTTAGAAGAACTGACTAAACAGTACCCAATCGTATCTATCGAAGATGGTCTGAACGAGTCTGACTGGGATGGTTTCGCATACCAAACTAAAGTTCTTGGTGACAAAATCCAACTGGTTGGTGATGACCTGTTTGTAACTAATACTAAGATCCTAAAAGAAGGTATCGATAAAGGTATAGCTAACTCTATCCTGATCAAATTCAACCAAATCGGTTCTTTAACTGAAACTTTGGCTGCAATTAAAATGGCGAAAGATGCAGGCTATACAGCTGTTATCTCTCACCGTTCAGGTGAAACTGAAGATGCAACTATTGCAGATTTAGCAGTTGGTACAGCAGCAGGCCAAATCAAAACAGGTTCTATGAGCCGTTCTGACCGTGTTGCTAAATATAACCAATTGATTCGTATTGAAGAAGCATTAGGTAAAAATGCACCATTCAATGGCTTAAAAGAAGTTAAAGGCCAAGCATAATTATTTATTGCTTAGCAAGTTAATGAATAGGGAAGCTTAGGCTTCCCTTTTTTTGGGGTATTTATTGTATTAATGCAACAAATATAATTGAGTTTTTTTATAAAATTCAATCTGAATTTGTTTTTTGATTATGGTACTAAAGGAGATATTAATTTACAGTCATTATTCATTTTAGATAAATAATTAATTTTTATTCAAAGGAATGAATGCAATGACAGTAAAAAAATATACAGAAGTAATTGAAAAAATAAATGAAATCATCAATAAATATACGCTAGATACAAGCGAGTTAATTAAAATTGGCTCAACGGCAGAAAAAGGAGATATAACATTAACTAAATATGATAACTCACGATATGATATTAGTTATTATGATAGCGAGCAGCCTGATCCGTTTGTAATTAAAAGTTATTTACTCAATAATAATAATTATGATGCAACTCATTTATATCCCTCCTATGTAGATATTCCTAAAAAACCATCAGATACGTTTCTCTTATTTACAGGTACTTTAAATAAAAATTCTATTATAGTTACCAATCATGATAAAGATCATTATCGAGTCTATAATGATTGCAGAATGAATAGTTCAATTTTATATGATGATGTTGTTATGTCTGCTGATTATCAAGATTATAAAATAAAAAATGGTACAAATGGTAATGCGACAGCATATATGCAGTTTGTAAATAATGATTGGCAATTAGTCTTACAAAAACAAGAGGTTAAAGATTTTAAGGGTGAAAGGAAATCATTTGCAATAGAAGGGGAAAATAGAATATTAAAATATATTCCTAATAATAAAATGGATAGTATAAATAAAAATAAATTTGAAAACACTCGGGAAAATACACATGTCAAAATATTGTCTATAGCAAAGAAATTCAATTGCTTATATGTGGATGAGAAAGGTAATAATATATTTGAAACGGAACGAAAATTAGATAGCGCTAAAGCATGGCATGAGTTTATTACATCTATAAGTATAAAAATAAATAATCATGTAAAAATGTTAAAAAGTTTCCAAGAAGTATGGCAGAAACAACTTCAGGAACTAAATGGGAAAATAAATAAAACAATAGATGATAAAGTTAAAATAAAATCTTTAACACGAAAATTAGCACAAAGTGATATTCAAATTAGTCTTTATTATAATCATTATAATAGAATACTGTCTGAAGGGAACCAAATAGAAAGAAGTAAGTTATGGTGGGAAATAAAAAAAAGTAAAGGTATGAACGCTGTTGTTAAAAATGAAGAACAATCAATATATGGCGGTATTAATGAATATAAGCAAACAATCAATGAGCGATATGAAAATTTAGTTTTTGTTCATAAAAATTCTAATAAACCTTCATTTAGAAATAGTTTTAGTGAGGGAATGGACGGTTTTTCAGAAGTTAATATATCAGGATTAAAGAAGAATATGACGTCAATAGAACTGAAAAAATTATATTTGACTCAAGACCTTAGTCCTACAGAACGAGGGGCTTTATATCAAAGAATTAATAATGTAGGTCATGCCGAATATATAAAATATATTTTGAATGAAACAGGAAAAGTTAGTGAATTATTTTATTCATTAAATAGCCAAATTAATCGATTAATGCCACAAGATTTTTATTTAACCCTGATAGGGGATGATTCTCGAGGGCGTTGTTGTCCTTTGGTTAGAGCTATGTCAGTTGCATTAGCAAAAGATGATCAAAAAGGCGCGGATACTTTATTTAATAAACTTTATATAGCATCAGCGAATCCTAAAGATAATGATTCAATATTAATAAAAACGGCATTGGAGCGATTACATTCGAATGTGGAAGCAATAGAGGCATCATTTTCTCATGGTAGAATTAATATCAAAGAAACACAGAGTTTATTAGAGGCGCAGCAAAAAACAATGATGTTTGCTATTAATAGTCAAAATCACTCGATGCTTATTGGTAAAACTATAAATGATAAAAAATTACACTATTATTTTTATGATCCTAACTTCGGTTTGTTTTCGTTTAATAATAGTAAAGAACTATTTTCAGCATTTAAAAAATTTATGGTAGATAACAAAATGGCTGATTTTTACTCAGCCTTTGGGAGCAATAAAGATCCGGTTTTTGAAGTGATTTCGATTATTACCGATGATATGTCGAGTGTTCCTGTGGGGAATGGGTTAAGTGTAACTCATTTAAGTGAGCCTATTTCACTGAGTTTAATTACTAAACGTGAGAGTAAAACTAGTTGTATTGTTAATAAACAACTTGCTATTCAAAGAGACATTCAATTGAAAGGAGCATTGGCTATGTTAGAAGCAGAACAATGGGGATACCGTTTAGAAACTTCTCTTGCCAATTTATCAATGAACTATCAATTTAATAGAAAATGGGTGCCTATATTTTCTACACTGAAAGAGGATGAGAAAGGTAAGTATCAACTTCAATTTATAGATTATGATGATCCTGAAAAAAGTCATTGGATTGAAATGGATGATCCGACAATTAAAGAATTTAATCATTACTATGAAAAGCAAGTAGCATTATTTGGGGAAAATTATTTTTTCGATGGTAAAAAAATAAAGCCCCAAAAATATATAGATAATAACAGTGAATATAATATCAATGAGCCATCATTCGATGGATTAAATGCAGGAATAGCGATTCAGTCTTTGATGCTATGGTATTCAGATAAAAACCATAATAGAAACGGCATGAAAAATGATAATTTTAACTTAGCATTAGCATTGAAAATACATAGTTATATTAATTATGGGATGATATTTCATGGGGCTCTGAATGATTTAGGTAAAATTGTGGGTATAATTCGTAGTGGGTTAAATGGAAATATTAGCTATGAAGCTAAAAATATTAGTCTGTTTTCTACTTCATTAGCTCAAACAGTAAATGAAGGTGTTACTGTTTTATTTAATGGTGCCTTAGTCGGCTTTGATATATATGAATTGACCTATGCAAAAGATGAACCTCATAAGATTATATTTAGTACACAACTTGCTTTTGATTCTGCGAGTTTTGTCACAGGAGGACTCAGTTTAGGAACCGGTGCTTTAGGAGTAACGGAAGCTTCAGTATTTATGGGGGGAGCAGGGGTTATTTTTGCAGGGTTAAGTATTGGTTTCACTGGTTTGGCGCGTAATTATGCAGTGATAGGAGAAGATGCTAAATCGGTAGGTAGATATTTTTATCAGTTAGACCAAGCATATAAAAATAACGGATATGATTACTTACCTGATAAAAGCATTGTTCTCCCGCGCGCTGGTGCAGTTTTTAAAACAATAGATCTTAGAAATAACCAAATTGAATTTGATAGCCAGTATATCTATAGGACTAGCGCACATTCTGCAGGAGGTGGACGGAAAAATTATATTTTTTGGGCGGGTAATTTCCCTACAATGGTACATGACCGTCAACAGGCAATTAATATTCGTAAAGGTATCGGATATAACATGAGTAGCCGACAGTATGGCTATTTAGATGCACAAATAATTGCCTTACCTATCACGCCAAAATCGTATATTAAATATGATTACAATTTATGGCCAGGAGCAACAACACGTCATGATAGTGGGTTTGATGTTATTCGTCGTTTAGAAAATACAGATAAATTTGATTATGACTTTTATATATTTCCAAGTGAAAATACTATCACTCAGATATTCAATGAATATGTAGATACAGAAATCGAAATAAAGTTAAATAATCAGTATAGACATTTGGTTATTCCAAAAATACCCAATGAATGGCATGGGAAAATTAAATATTCGATAAGAGGAAATGGTGGGGTATATAAACTTAGCCCACAAATAGGTGCAGAAATAGAGTTGATAGATGATTCTAATAAGGTATCGCCTTCTCATTGGATAATTAGTAGTGAACTATTAAATAAAAATGACATTATCGTTAAGTCTGAATGTATAGATTTTGGTGGAGTAAAAATAAAATTAGGCCCATCAGTGTCAAAAAAAGACTTTTTATATATCAATAATAATAATGAAACCTATAAAATAGATTTTTTAAAGTTAAGTATAAATTTAATTAGCGAAGATGGAAATAAGTGGGTCGGCCATAAGGAAGATTTATCTAATCATTTAAATAAATTAAATGAACAACATAAAATTATGGGGCAGTACATATTAATTGAAAATTATCAGTTTGGGAATGTTAATGTAGGCCGAGCATTTTATCAGGTTTCTACAGGGAGATATATTTTCACTGACTCATCGGAACAATATACTAAAAATGCTGATCTATTTTCTCCATTAGGGACGGGGGCATGTTTTTATTCAAAAGATAATAATATATTGTGGTTAGTTGATAAGGATAATAAAGTCCAATATATGTATATTATTAATAATAATGCTCAGCGGAATTTTGAATTAACTAAGTTATGGGTTAGTAATGAAAATATTTATTTCTCATGTCGTTATCCTAGTGAAGGAGTTCATGAAGTCGCAAATTATATGATAAATGGAAATGAAATTATATTAGTTAGTGTTTCTATTGATGAGCTGACTCATTATCAGTTATTTGAAGAAAAATCGGTCATACCTAAGGATATTTCAGATGTGATTTTTGGTAAGTATTTATTGTTAATTGATAAAGTAAAAGATAAAAAAACAATATATAGTAAAAGTGTGAAGTTGGCTGATATCATCCAAATATCAGGAATTGATAAAAATAATAATATATATCATTATTGGTTAAGGGAAAAAGACGGTGTTATTATAAGGCCAACGGTTACTTCATATAAGCTTGCTCTCGATAGCAAAGAATTATTTGAGCCTAAAGATTTAATATTTGTTGGCTTTTTATTAAATAATAATGGGCAAGAAGTATTCTTTTTTTATAGTTATAAAGAAAAGTTAATATATCGACAAGTCGGAGAGAATCCAAATTTCTTTCAAATAGAAAAGCAAGGGATCAAGGAAATAAATATCGAAGATATTGAGAGTGTTATATTTAGTCAAAGTAAAATTTTAATTACTAATAATAATGGTATTGTGAGTCAAGTTAACGCTCAAGGTAATATTCAACCTGTGGCACTAAATAAAAAGTGGTTTGATTTACATCCAACAAGATGGTGGGAAGAATTTGGTAAATTAGAGTCAAATCAAGGAGTATATGCTTTACTTGGATTAAAAATGAGTCATAATCAAGCTATTATTCCCGCTTGGTATGAAAATAAAAGTATTGTTATTGCATACCAATTATCATCACTGAATACATTGCAATATTTAGGAATAGACGAGTACCGTTCAGCAGCAATTATTTTTGATATGGAAAATAAGAAACTTTATTGGCAACCAATTGTAAATGAAACTGCTTTAGTTAAAGCTTTTGATAAAAATAATTTAAAAAATACTTTATCACTACCTTCAATGTATGAGATATACCCAAATATTAAATTTGATACAGTTAAAAAATTAAAAAATGGATTGTTAATGTATACAACTAATGATGAGATTTTATATTATAGTAAGGGAGAGAATAATTTAGATGGTAATAAAGAGGGATTCTCATCATCTTTATTAATTAACGGTGGAAATTCAAGGGATATAATTAACCCACCAGTTATCAATAATGTAAAAAATATTGTATTAAGTGCGGGAGATAAAGAAGATAGTTATGTTATTTCTAGAGCAGCGTGGCTACATTATCAAGCAATTATCATTGATAATAATGCGAGCGATCGTTTGACAGATACACTTGTTTTACCTGTTGACGATATGAACTCGCTAGCTGTTAATCGCCTAGGAGATGACCTTATCCTGACGGATATAAATACAAATAGCATACTTATTATTAGGCGTATATTTTCTGCTAATGCTCAAGGATATGAACACCTTCAATTGCGATTTTTAAATTCTAACGAAGATATTAGGGTAAAAACTATTGTAGATAGTTATTTGTTGACTGATGGGCTTATGGTTACTAATACACCGAATGAGTCTGATGAAGAAATACTGTTGGCTCATGACAATCAGTTAGCACAGCTTTCATCAATGACATCATCATTAAACCATCGTGAAAGCATGTCTAGACATCAGGATATAATACAGCCTTCGTTGGTTACTGGACCTGTTTTAGTGGGATAAAGCAGGTATGAATTAGTTAAGCTAGCCGGAGTTTAACTAGCTAGCTTAATTAGTTGTCTAGTTTCATTGGTTGATATTTTAATTTAAGTTTGTTTTTTATTCATAAACATTATTTATTTTGCTTTGGGTGGAATTAACTACTGACTGGTGCGTTGGCGTATTAGCGCAATTATTCTGTCAATTGAAACTGTTAATTTATGCGATTATTTGCCTACAAAATAGAACATTTCTCGGTAGAGATATTAAAAATACAAAAAATTGCGCGGGGTAGATCGCACTTTTAACTTATCCACATTTTCATCTCAATAAATTAACTCTATATTTCACAGCTTATAAATAATTATTAACAATATGCGCTAAAACTAAACTTGCTTCCAAAGCTATGGAGTAAACATGGACGCTTCAGAATCTTTAACACCATCAGTGAGCCCAACGCCCTCGAATAAACGAGGGTGGATAATCTTAGCTGTTGATATCGTACTCTTAATTTTATTACTAAAATATTTACCATTCGATGATAAAGCAAATGCTGGTCTTGCAATGATGGTTTTCATCGGTGTGCTTTGGTTAACTGAAGCTATCCATGTCACCATTACTGCACTGTGTATTCCGATCTTGGCAGTAGGCTTAGGGCTGATGAATACAGGGGATGCATTGAAATCATTTGCAAATCCGATCATTTTCTTATTCTTCGGAGGCTTTGCATTAGCGACTGCTTTACATATCCAAGGCCTTGATAGGCTAATTGCAAATCGCTTACTAATGGCAGCTCGAGGGCGCTTATCAGTCGCGGTATTATTACTGTTTGGCGTAACAGCGTTACTTTCTATGTGGATTAGTAACACAGCAACAGCTGCAATGATGCTACCACTAGTATTAGGTATACTGTCTAATCTCGATGTACGTCATGAACGTAATACTTTCGTGTTTGTACTATTAGGTGTTGCTTATAGTGCAAGTATCGGTGGTTTAGGCACGATTGTAGGTAGCCCTCCAAATGCGATTGCGGCTGCGGCTTTAGGTTTAGATTTCTTATCATGGATGAAATATGGTATTCCAATCATGGTGGTGTTACTACCAATGATGTTTGTATTGATGTACATGATGTTACGTCCAAACCTGAAACATCGTTTTCAAATTGAGTTAGAACACGTTGAGTGGAATGGCAAGCGTATTACAGCAATGACGATTTTCCTTTTAGCCGTAGTTTGTTGGATCACGAGTACGTTTATTAGTGATGCATTAGGTGGCGTAAAAGATTTAGATACAATCATTGCGATGAGTGCTGCGATTTTAATTGGTGTAACAGGTGTTGCTAGCTGGTCTCAAATTCAGAAAAATACCGAGTGGGGCGTATTGATGCTGTTTGGTGGTGGTTTAACACTCAGCGCAATTTTAAGTTCTTCTGGGGCAAGTAAGATCATGGCAGACTGGATGCAAATGACATTCGGCGAAAGTCACTGGTTTGTTATTATTCTAGCTGTTACTACCTTTATTATCATTTTGACTGAGTTTACCAGTAATACGGCGAGTGCAGCTTTATTAGTACCAATCTTTGCAACAGTTGCTGAAGCATTAGGTATGCCAGTCATTGTATTAACCATGATTATTGGGATTGGTGCATCCTGTGCGTTTATGTTGCCGGTTGCTACACCGCCAAATGCGATTGTGTTCGGTTCCGGTTATATTAGGCAAATTGAAATGGTACGTGTGGGTGCGGTATTAAACGTGGCTTGTATCCTTGTGATTTCATTGTTTGCTTGGTTTATCTGGATGTAACTTAGGATCAATTCACTTTAAACTTAACGGCCTCTTATTGAGGCCGTTATTTGTTGTTGTACGCTAAAATAAGATTATTGCGTTGTTTTAGCAATAAGAGCCTGTTGGTTTTTCCCTATTTTTATCACGCCTGTATCAGAAAAAATAATGTCTGCGTCTCCGCGCACAGAGAAACTCATCGTGTTTATAACTCCTTGAATATCTATCTTATTCTGTGGGCAAAGGAAATTATCTTTACAGTGATATTGGTGACTCTCAAGTACAATGTTACGACCTGTCAATTTAGTTTGCTCATCCATCTCTAAATGATTTCCTTGAATATAAGGAATGTCAGTTTTGAACTTTGTGCTGTACTTGACAATGCCTTCACTAGGAGAAAGGGTGCTATTACCAGATGCACTGATATAATTTTGTATGGCAGAGTGGATATTAAGTGTATTTTGCAGCTTTATTTGGTCTGCAACGATATTTAATTTTGATAGTTGAATTGGAGTTCCTTGTTGCTGACTAATACTGATTTGGCTAGCAGGCTGAGTTGAAAACTTCAGTTGGTTATAGTCCTCCAATTTTTGGAGTTCAAGCTGGTTATCTTTCTCTTTGTTTTTAATGTATTTTTTTTCAAATTTACCGGCAATTAAGGAGAGGCTATTAATATTATCAACGGCACCGTCTTTCCATGAAATACCATTAGGATTTGCGATAACAAGGTTGGCGCGTTGCCCTTTTATTCCTAATATCCCTTGTAAGTTGCTTGTTTCAGTCCCTGTTACTTCTGCAAAAATAAGCTTTGCTGCCTTATTATTAAGCTTGGTATTACTGTTAATATCATTATTAAAAATTAAACCATCGTCATTAGATGAGAGACTTTCGAAGGTATTAAACGAGATGTTATTTTTGAGAGGTGCTTCTATATTAATGACTTTTGCTTTTGTGATATCAGGGGCCTCGGCTAATGATGTGGTATGAAATAAAGTACAACTTAGTAGAGTGAATGATATGGTTTTCTTCATTGGTATTAGCTCCTTGCTGTAAAAATCCTTTAATGATTAAAAGCATAATGTATTTAGTCGTTTTTTATAATAATCAAAAATTAGTTTGGCTTAATAAAATATGATACGTTAGCACTCAGGTAAAATCGGAAAATCGGAAAATCGGAAAAATATGATGTAAATAATTGTTACACTATGTTTTTGGCCGTTTATAAGTTCCATTTTCCTTGCTAATAAATTACTACTTGTTATGTTTTCAAATTAAAGATAAAGGGATTTAATAATATGTCTGGTGATAGCTATAGCTCTCTATTGAATCATGCCATTTATGTAATGGATAAAATAAAGCTTGATAAAAATATTATGATGCTAGTTGAGGCGATTAAATATGAATATCGCCATGAAGGAAAGTGGTCGGCAGATTTATTAAAAAAACATGATAAGTTAAAGAAAGAAATAGAAAGAAAATCTTATTTTTTATATAACAATGATGTTCCTATTGGTATTGAAAAACTCAGTAATCAAGAGGAGCTGGAGTTTATTGGTTATATAAGAGATTTATCAACAGGAAATAATGATGTCGATATAAGAGTTCAAGGTAAAGAGGATATTGAATTATCTAACCTTGTTGATTCCGATTTATTAAGTTCACAAGCACTGCGTATTCTCCCTAAAAATTTAAAAAAAAGAATGAAACTTCGCTCTAGTATAAATGCTAGGTTAACTATAAATATACATAAAAAATATATTAATCGGCTGGCAAAATCTTTGGTGAAGTTATTTCATGAGCCGTCACCTCAGTGTATAGAACAAGCCAAAATTATGGGGCCTAGAAAATTTGGTATACAAACGGACCAAGCAGTTATTTACTTATCTGAATCGGGGCTTGAGCATGCAAAGGAAATTACCCAGCGACTTAATACATTAATTCCTTCTGATGCATTTATTGAACATACACCAGTTGGTATGCAAAAAATGGATACTGGTATTTCTTATTCGGAAACACCAAAAGGTCAGTCAACAAGCCATGGGCAAGCCAGGTCACAGGTCATTGCAGACGCTATTACAGAAGCTTTATTAACAGATCGCCCAGTAAAACAAATCTTACCGAAAGTATTAAAAAAAGTAGGCTACGATACGAATAATCCTAGTTTAGTTGCGCAAGTTCAGCGTGATGGTCATTTAAAAAATAGTCTTTTTGACTGTATGATGCTTAAAAAGCATAGAATAAGCCAAGATATTCAGCGATTTGTTACGGATCCACTGTTATTCCCATGTATGTATGTTATTGATAAATTTAATAATGATATATTATCAGTAAAAGCGGAAATATTTAACTTTGAGAATGAGTTTACTGCCATTGAGTGCGGAGTATTAGCTCAGTATATAACCTCGAGAGAAAATTCAGGTTTTATTTATGATGTTTTAGATTTTACTTATAAATTTAATTCAATCTTTAGAGATAGCGGTTATATTGAGAAACGTCTCGCACCACAAGATTTTTATTTATATTTAATGGATGATAATTCAGGGGGACGTTGTTACTCTTTAGTTAGGGCAATGGCTGTTGCATTAGCCTTAGAGGGCAGTGAGGGTGCAAATAAATTGCTTAATAAGATGTTTTTAGCTGGGGCATCACCAACGGAGCCGAATTCAACTTTGTTACAAGCTGCGTTAAAAGAACTTCATGTAAATATAGAGGCGGCACACGCATCAACTATAATTGGCCAATTTGAGTTAAATGAAATAAAAGAAATTCTGATTAATGCTGAACAAGGAAATATTTATGCGCTAAATAGCAAAACACACTCGATGTTGTTAGGTAAAGTCAAAAATGGTAATGAAATTAATTATTATTTTTATGATCCAAACTTTGGTATTTATGCCTTTAATGATTCTGATAAGTTATTTTCAACTTTAAATAAGTTTTTATTTAAAAACAAGATGGCAGAGCAGTATGCGGTTTTAAATAGTAGTTTTGAATTGGTCTCTATTAATACGGGAAAAATGTATGAAGTACAAATTGGTAGTGGTTTAACTGTTTCCGATTTGGTTTATTCAGATAATTTAATGGAATCTATTTCTCTACATAAGAAAATGGAGAGTATTCTAGAACATCAGTCTTTAATAGAAAAAGATAAGAAAATACAAACATCCTTAATTATTTTGGAGTCAGAAAAATGGGGGGAACGTCTTGAATACTCAATTAATGAAGTGTGCAAAAGTCATCAACTAGATGAAAAATGGTTACCTGTTTTTGAAAATGTTGAGAATTTGGAAGATGGCCGATATCGTATTCAATTTATACATCAAGGGATAGAGGAAAAGATATATTGGGCCGAAACGAAAGACACAACATTTATTGAGTTTAAAGAATATTTTCACAAGCAAATGGCTATGTTAAAGAGTCATTATTCTTTTAGTGATGGGGAGTTGCAATGTGAAAGAGATATTGAGGGTACAGAACATGTGGATGGCCTCAATATAGCGATGGGAATACAAGCAATCATTCAATGGTCGGAGAATAGAAATCGACAGTCAGTGGTTTCTTCTAGGCCAACATCTAATTTAGCAACAGCACTGCGTATTCATAGTTATATTAGCTATTCTATGATAGCCCATGGTGCTATCAATGATGCCGTGAAAACTGGAAAAATTGCATATTCATTATGGTGTGAAGGGAATGGAGTGGCAAAATCAGTAATGAATCGCTTTTCTTCGTCTCTAGTACGTACAGCGAATGAAGGGTTAGGGGTTATTTTCCAAGGAGCTATGGTTGGTTTCGATATTTATGAGTTAGCGAATGCACAAAATGAAACTCAGCGAGCTGTATTTGGTACTCAACTAGCTTTTGATTCATCATCATTAGGGTTAGGTATTGTAAGTACGGGAGCATCTCTATTTGGTGCGGAAACGGTGGCAGGTGTTGCAGGGCCATTAGCTGTACCACTTATGGGAATAGGTATTGGTATCACCGAACTGGTTAATATTAATGAAAGACACGCACAAAAAGCTGTTGCTGTAGGGGAAGAATTCGCGATTTATCAACGAGACTATCAAAATGCAGCGATAAGTTATGATGCAAAAAAAGGCTTTTTGATACCAACACCTAATATTGTCATCGAGAAATTAGATTTTAAAAATGGCTATTTTGACCTTGGTAGCCAATATATATATCGAGGTGTGAAAAAAAAGTGGTATATAGAGCATTGCTGGTTGAATGATTTTCAATCAGGGCCAAGTGCTGAGATCGATAAATCACATGCAATTAATATTAGAGAAGCTGTTGGTGTTACTGAGTCAAGAGTATTCTTTAATGGAAATCAAACTGGGGTAGTTATATTACCAGTTGTACCTAGATCGTTCATTCGTTACAACTATAGCTCTCTTTTTGGTGGAACTTCTCGAGGGGATAATGGTTTTTCTATTTTGAGAGGAATGGAAGAACGCTATCAATTCTATTTTGATTTTTTTTATTGTGGCCTAGAGTATGTCATCACCACTTTAGAGCATGAATATGAAAATACTACCATTCATGTCAATCTAGATAGCCAAAATAGACAATTAGCCGTTCCTAAAATGCCTATTCCATGGCAAGGGCATATTACGCACGCAGTCACTGGTAATGGCGGGGAATATCAAATTACAGTTAATTATGGTGCATCTCTTACGTTAATTGAGGGGGCTATGTATGGAAAACAATCTAGCTGGATAATTGATACGAGTTTAATAGAAAGTGATGGAAAAGAGCATGTTATTCAAATCATGGATGATCACATTAAAATTAGCGGCATTACTATCCATGTTGATACATCGGTGGCGGATAATTCGATTTTGCTGGTCAATGCTCAACATGAAGTATGTGAAATAGATTTTATTAATAAGACTGCAAAGGTTATTAATGTAGATGGTAGTCAATGGGTAAACAAAAGCCAGACAATTAAACAGCATCTTCATGATTTATCAATTAAAAATAAGCTTAACGGCCAGTATGTTGCCATCGATAATTATCAATATAACGGTTTAAACGTGGGACGTGCATTTTATGATGTTCAATATGATCGGGTCATTTTTACTCACTCAAAAAATAAAGAAAATCATTCGGCACAACTAATAAAAATTAATGGGGATACAGCCTATTTTTATTCATCAGTGGAATCAGTAATTTGGCAGGTTGATATAAATACAGGTTCTTTACTGACTCAACTTAAAGCGAATATGGTTTTAGGTTTAGATGCAGAAATTATTAAAGTCACATTGGTTGATGACCAACTGTATATAACATTAACAGAAAGAAGTACTGGCAGTACGGTTGAAAATACCTATAGGCTAATACAGGGTGATAAATTAGAGCTTGTGAGCGTTGTGAATAACAGATTATTACTCGATAACTTACATGACACACAAACATTATTATCACTTGAACAACGTAAGCAATTTAGTGGCCATGACTATTTAGCTCGTCGAAATATGAGTCCTGAATATCAAAAGACAATTACAATCAAACCCAGCATAGCGAACACGGTGATGATATCGGGCACTGATGAAAATGGTTTTTGGCATCATTACTGGCTACGCAATGAGAGTGGAACACTGGTTAAAGCCAATTTAGAAAGAAAGATGGCGTATGAACAGCAGTTTTTGCATGAATGGATTTCGATAAGTAAAGAAGAGCTAAAATATATTGATTGTGAGCTCGCAAAAAATACTCCATTAGAAAAAGTTTGGCGAGAGAGGTTCCCTCTGCCTATTAACGATGGTAAAGAGGCGGTGTTTCAATTAAAGCGTTATAGAATTAAACCTACACTTGCAAAAATATTTGCAACAAGCCTGGGACGCTATAATCCGAGGTACGATTTATGGTATTGGTTTCCTCCTAAGGACTTGGAATTAATAGGAAGTTTATTAAAGGAAAATGGAATGGAAGCCTTTTTCTTTTATAGCCGAAAAGAAGATACCATTTTTTATCAAAAAGGGTTAGGGCAAGATATTATTAAGCCAAGTAAGCCTAGTGCCTTTCGTTTAAATTTGAGTGGAATAGAAAATGTCACGCACTGGCAAGGGGAGCTCCTTGTTATCCAAAAAGAAGGCTTTGTTAGGCAACTGAATGCAAATGGTAGTACACAATTAGTTGCCCTTAATAAAGACTGGTTTGCGAGAGAGCCTTTGAAATGGGAGCGTTTTGCTCAATTTTTCAATGAAAAGGATCCCATTGCATTGTTTGGATTAAAAGATACTAATGGGGAACGTATATTACCAGCATGGTATTTTAACGAGATGGCTATTGTTGCGCCTTCATTTTCATTAGAAAGTGAGTTACAAATTATCGATTTTGATCACGATAAACAATATGGCGTTATTTTTGATTCAAAATCAAAGAAGCTATATCGAATAAACGCGATTGGAGAGATGAGGTTTAACAATATTTTCGATAACCAGGGTGTTCTTCGATTTCCAAATAAATTACCTAAGCATGTTGATTTATACCCTGAGCTTACTTTTAAGTCAGTACAAAAAATAGCGGGTGGTTTAATGCTGTTAACAGAAGAAAACGCAATTATTTATCACCCAACGTCATCTCATGAACAATTAGGTTTATCATTAATTATTAAAGGAACTCAGGGGAACGATGTCGTTATTCCTGCGGCATTAGGCGATATTTCTATTTTAATTCTTAATGGTGGTGAAGGCTCCGATACTTATCAGTTTAAAAAGGTAGATTGGCAGCGTTATCAAACGATTATTATTGATAATTATTCGGTAGACCGAATTGTTGATTTGCTTATCCTACCCATACAAGACCAATTGAAGGAGACTTTTATTAATCGCCAAGGAGATGACTTGGTTATTACAGATTCAATAAATAATACATCTCTTTATATCCGTGGAATTTATGGTCCACAGGCTCACTCGTATCGTCATCTACAACTAAAAATTGATGGAACAGATCAACATATTGATGTGAGTTTATTAGCTGAGCAAGCTTTGGCCAGTCACGGTTTAATGTCTTTATCAATGCATTTCAGAAGCCATTTTGATATCAATGGTAAGATAGTTTTATTAGGGGAGTTGTTGAATCGAATAGATTTTACTCAGGGAGACTTTGAAATTCAAACTGCACTCAAAGAGCAGGACAAACCTCATTTCGCCATGTTATCTACAACAAGTCAGTATTAAATTAATATATAAAAAAAGAGCCACAACATAAGTGGCTCTTTTCGATTTATCGATCAGCAATTATTGTGCTGTTGGTGGATGGCTGTGTTCAACATCTTCTGATTTCTTCGAGAAACGGCGACGGATCACCACGAAGAATACAGGAACGAAGAAGATAGCCAATGAGGTTGCGGCAAACATTCCCCCAAGAACACCAGTACCTACTGAGTTCTGGGATGCAGAACCTGCACCGTTACTAAACACCAGTGGGATAACACCTAACATAAATGCTAAAGATGTCATCAGAATTGGTCGTAAACGCATTTTAACTGCATTAAGTGTTGCTTCGACTAACCCTTTACCTTCTTTTTCCATCAAGTCTTTGGCGAATTCAACAATCAAGATTGCGTTTTTCGCCGAGAGCCCAATGGTTGTTAAGAGACCTACTTTAAAGTAAACGTCGTTGTCTAGACCACGAACACTGGTAAACAGTAACGCACCAATAATACCTAATGGAACGACTAACATAACTGAGAATGGAACTGACCAGCTTTCATAGAGAGCCGCCAAACACAGGAAGACCACTATCAAGGAGATTGCGTACAGAGCAGGGGCTTGGTTACCTGCTAAGCGTTCTTGATATGACATACCTGTCCACTCGTAACCAATTCCTTCAGGCAGGTTTTCAGTGGTGAGTTTTTCCATTAACAGCATCGCATCACCAGTACTTTTCCCTGGAGCTGCCTGACCTTGAATGTTCATCGCAGGGACACCGTTATAACGCTCTAAACGCGGTGAACCATACTTCCAAGGATCTTTGGATTCGTCCATAAAGGCAGAGAACGGAACCATTTTACCTTGGTTATTGCGAACATACAGGTTACTGATGTCAGAAGGTAACATACGGCTTTCTGCGTCACCTTGTACGTAAACTTTCTTCACACGACCACGGTCGATAAAGTCATTCACGTAGCTTCCACCAAACATAGAACTCAATGTTGCGTTGATATCACTGATAGCGACACCTTGAGCCTGTGCTTTTTGTTGGTCAATATAAATACGGTATTGCGAGGTATCATCCTGACCATTTGGACGAACACCTTGAAGCATTTCTGGGTGCTGAGCAGCTAATCCAAGTAACTGGTTACGGGCTTGCATCAGTTTATCATGCCCCAAGTTACCTTTATCGACTAACTCAAAGTCAAACCCGTCTGCGGTACCTAACTCAACAATCGCTGGCAGGTTAAAGGCGTAAATCAGTGCCTCTTGTTTTTGTGACAGTGCGATATTCGCACGTTGTACAATCGCATCAACGTGGTTTTCATCGCCTTTACGTTCGCTCCAATTTTTCAGAACGACGAAAGCGAGACCCATGTTTTGACCTTGACCTGCGAAGCTAAAGCCCCCAACGGTAAAGACCGACTCAACGTTTTTGGCTTCTTCGGTATGGTAGTAGTTATTCACTTCATCCAATACCGCTTGGGTTTGTTCTTGCGTTGATCCCGGTGGTAATTGGATCATTGACAAGAATACCCCTTGGTCTTCCGCTGGTAAGAAAGAGGACGGTAAGCGGACGAACATCAACGCCATACCAACCACTAACAGCAGGTAAATCACTAAATAACGGCCCGTGCCGTTAAGCATACGGCTTACACTGTCGGTGTAGTGGTGTGCTTGTTTTTCAAATGTGCGGTTAAACCACCCAAAGAATCCTTTTTGGCTACCATGGCTGCCTTTTTCAATTGGCTTCAACATGGTGGCACACAGTGCTGGCGTTAAGATCATCGCAACCAGTACTGATAAGATCATGGAGGATACAATGGTAATTGAGAACTGACGGTAAATTGCCCCTGTAGAACCTCCAAAGAAGGCCATAGGAATAAATACCGCAGACAGCACCATTGCAATACCGACTAACGCACCTTGGATTTGACCCATTGATTTTTTGGTCGCTTCTTTTGGTGACAAGCCTTCTTCTTGCATAACACGCTCAACGTTCTCAACAACGACGATGGCGTCATCGACGAGAAGCCCGATGGCGAGTACCATCGCGAACATGGTCAAGGTGTTTATGGAATAACCAAATGCCGACAAGATAGCAAAGGTACCTAACAATACGACAGGTACTGCAATCGTTGGTATCAGTGTTGCACGGATGTTTTGTAGGAACAAATACATAACGACAACAACCAGCATGATTGCTTCTACTAACGTTTTAACCACTTCGTTAATTGAAATTTTAACGAATGGGGTCGTATCGTATGGATAAACAATCTCTAATCCTTGAGGGAAGAAAGGCTTCATTTCCTCAAGCGCAGCGCGGACGTTATTAGACGTATCTAAAGCGTTAGCTCCGGTTGCCAGTTTAATACCGATACCTGCTGCTGGCTTACCATTAAAGCGGGCAATAGTACTATAGTTTTCAGCACCTAATTGGACATCAGCAACATCTTTAATACGCACTTGTGAACCATCCTGGTTTACACGTAATAGAATATTGCTAAATTCTTCAGGGCTATTTAAACGTGTCTGCGCAATGATAGAAACGTTTAAACGCTGGTTTGCTACAGACGGTGAACCACCGAGTTGCCCTGCTGCGACTTGGTTATTTTGTACCTTGATCGCATTAATGACATCTGTTGTGGTCATGTTGTACTTAACGAGTTGCTCTGGTTTTAACCAAATACGCATTGCATATTGGGTACCGAACAGTTGAGTTTCACCTACACCGTTAACTCGGCTAAGTGGGTCTTTAATATTTGACCCTACGTAGTCGGCAATATCGTATTGCCCCATTGAGCCATCGCTAGAAACGAAACCCGCAACCATTAAGAATGAACTAGTTGATTTATCGACACTAATACCTTGCTGCTGAACTTCTTGTGGCAACAATGGCATCGCCAGTTGCAATTTGTTTTGCACCTGTACTTGCGCGATATCACCATCAGTTCCTGCTTCAAATGTCAGCGTAATGCTAGCAGAACCTGATGAATCACTGCTCGATGACATATATACCAAGTTATCGATACCGTTCATGTTCTGTTCGATAACCTGCGTTACTGTATTTTGTACCGTCTCAGCATCCGCTCCCGGATAGTTAGCTGAAATAGAAACAGCCGGTGGCGCGATGGTCGGGTACTGCGAAACAGGTAACTGGATAATTGCCAACAGACCAGCAAGCATGGTGATAATTGCAATTACCCACGCAAAAATTGGTCTTTCTATAAAAAACTTAGGCATTAATCAGCCGCTCCCTTATTTAGACTTTTCTTCAGGTTTTGCCTGATTGTCTATGGATTGCGTTTCTAAGTTTGCTTCCTTAGGATTCACAACAATTCCTGGTTTGATTTTTTGTAAGCCGATGACAATGACACGATCACCTGCTTGTAGACCTTCAGTTACCAGCCATTTGTTGCCAACTGCTTGTCCTGCTTTAACTTTTCTGACTTCAACTTTATTCTCTGCGCCAACAACCATGACTTGAGAAGTTCCTTGAGCCGTACGAGTCAAGCCTTGTTGTGGAACTAGAATCGCCTTTTCAATAACACCGTCTTCTAATACAGCACGAACAAACATACCTGGAAGTAACTCTTTGTTCGGGTTAGGGAACATGGCTCTCATGGTGATAGACCCTGTTGTTTCATCAACAGTGACATCAGAGAATTCCAGAACACCCTTTTGTGCGTATTCTTGACCGTTGTTGTTGATCAAACTGACAGGTGCTTTCCCTGATTCTCGCTGTACAGCGCCTTTCGCTATCTCATTTTTGAGACGTAAAAAATCGTCACTCGATTGTGTTACGTCAACATAGATAGGATCAAGTTGCTGAACACGCATTAATTCAGTGGCTTGTCCTGTAGATACTAAAGCCCCTTCAGTCACATTCGATTTACCGGTACGGCCGCTGATCGGTGCAGTTACTTTGGTATAATTCAGGTTGATACGTGCCGTTTCAACCGCAGCTTCAGCCGCTTTGACGGCAGCAAGTGCTTGTGCATAGGTTGAGGTTGCTTCGTCGTATTCCTGACGACTAATGTAATTAGTACCTAACAATGGTTTATAACGCTTCACCGTTAATGCAGCCAGATTCGCATTGGCTTGTGCTTTTGCAAGTTCCGCTTTTGCGCTGTCATAGGTTGCTTGGAATGGTGCTGGGTCAATTTGGTATAAAGATGTCCCTGCTTCTACGTCGCTACCTTCTTTATAGTTGCGTTTCAATATGATGCCACTAACCTGAGGGCGAACCTCGGCAACACGAAATGCGGATGTACGGCCTGGTAACTCGGTTTTGAGAGTCAGAGGTTCGGCTTTAAGCGTAACAATTCCTACTTCAGGCGCCGGGCGTTCTCCGCCACCTTGTTGTTCATCGTTACAACCAGATAAAGCCAAGCCACCTGAAAGAACTAACAGAGCCAGAGGTAACACCCCTCTGTTTTTTCGCATAAGTTAACCTCAATTAATCAATATGAGTTCAAAACAAAAATAAGAAAAATGGTAAACAATATGATTTATCACTATGCTATAGTACAAACATACACGAATGTATGTAAATCAGCTTTCGATAGAAACGGGTCACAATGGCACGAAAAACTAAACAACAGGCTGAAGAAACCCGTCAGGAAATATTAGATGCTGCCATCAAAACATTCTCTGAACGAGGAGTTTCTGCCACATCATTAGCCGATATTGCAAAAGCAGCGGGGGTTACCCGAGGTGCAATATATTGGCATTTCAAAAACAAAGTTGATCTTTTTTATCAAGCTTGTGAATTTGGTGATAACCAAATAGTACAAGCTGAAGAATATTATCGTTCTAAATATACCAATGATCCACTTTCAATACTAAGAGAATTATTAGTTTATATTTTGACTGATTTTATTGAAAGCCCTAAAAACCGCGCTTTGATGGAAATTTTCTTTTTGAAGTGTGAATTAGTTGGCGAAATGGCAGAGTTAGTTGATTTTAAACGCGCTAATTATGTCGCAAGTCAATGTCGAATAGTTGATAACTTGACTGCCTGTATTGATGCAGGTCAACTTCCTGCTGATCTTGATGTGGAATGTGCTGCGATTATGATCCGTTCATTAATGTCTGGTTTGTTAGAAAACTGGCTACTCCAATCAGAAAATTTTAATATTAATCAACATACAATTACATTGGTTGATACACTATTAGAAACACTAAAATGTAATACCGCAATCCGGTTAAAACCCATTCAAACTGAATAAGTGGAGTACAATATGACCTCTATTTTGATTATTGCTAATGGCGCACCTTACGGCAGTGAAACATTGTTCAACTCATTGCGATTAGCGATAACGTTGAAAGAGCAAGAGCCGCAGTTAGATTTAAAAATATTTCTGATGTCAGATGCTGTGACCGCAGGTTTGGCAGCTCAAAAGCCGAAAGAAGGCTATAATCTTCAACAAATGTTAGAGATTTTAACGGCACAAAATGTCCCCGTTAAATTATGTAAAACTTGTACAGATGCCCGAGGTGTAAGTGAGTTAACCCTTGCTGATGGTGTTGAGGTAGGCACGTTAGTCGAGCTTGCAAGCTGGACATTAACGGCAGATAAAGTATTAACTTTCTAAAATTTTACGTAAAATGTGTTTAATTAGTTGAAAGTAAGTGTTGGTAGGCGACTATCGGCACTTTGGTTTAATTAAACAATATTATTATTTGTATAAAGGAATGCCATTATGATGAAACAACAATGGAAGTGGCGGCAGTTAGTATCAATAACACTGTTTTTTTTCATCATATCTTTTTCCAGTTCAATTACGGCATTAACATCAAATAACTTACCTGATAAGAATGAAATAAAAAGTGCGCTCAACGCATTGAATAAAAAAAGTTCACTCAGTGAGGAAGATAAACTTGCTCTCGCTGATCTGGAAAAAACCTCAGATTTTTATAACGAGCTGGATAAACTCGAACAGCGAACGGCTGAACTGCAAAAAAAACTGAATAGCGCGAGTGAAGAATCGAAACAAGCAGCACAAGGTTTGTTGCAAATAAAAAATGAAAATGAGCAACGCACCGAAAATTTCCTACGAAAAATACAAGATAGTTCTCTTTCACAATTAGAAGCATTACAAGCCTCTTATTTAGAAAATCTGCAAACAGAACAAAATGACCTTGCAACCTATAGTAGTCAATTAATTGGCTTACAAACGCAGCCTGAAAGGGCGCAAGCGATGATGTTGGAAAATGCGAGGCGCTTACAAGAAATTCGCAATGAGCTAAATAGTTCATTGAATGAATCTGTGAATTTAAGACCTACTCAAATTACCATGCTGCAAGTTGAACAGTATTTATTGCAGCAACAAAATGAATATCAAAAACGTATTCTACAGGCTAACACTCAATTACAAGATGTGCTGCAAAAACAACGTGATTATACCGCAGCATATATTGAGCAATTGGAACACCATATTCAGCAAGTACAAAATGCGATTAGCCATCGCCGACTAAATGACTCCCAATCAACGGTACGCGAGGCGCTGAGTACTTCTGAAACCGATATTGAAGCGCAACAGAATCCCATTATTCAAAAAGAAATTGCGATTAATAATGCGCTCAGTGACCGTTTAATCGCAGTGACCGAAAATAGCAATAAACTGGTGCAAAATGGTATTCGAGTTAAAACATGGCTTGAAAGAGCGACGCAGTCCGAACGAAATTTAAAAGAGCAAATTAATGTATTACGCGGTAGTTTATTGCTCTCACGAATTTTATTTCAACAACAAATTGACTTGCCGCCAGACATTTTAACTAAAAATTTACCCACAACGATTGCTGATTTGCGGCTTGAGCAATTTGATATTAACCAACAGCGTGATGAGCTTTATCAACCTAATGATTATATTACTAAGTTGGAACAGCAATTTGAGGTAAAAACAGGGGATGAGCTGGCAAATAGCGCATTATTATCCGCTGAGGATAAATCTACGTTATTGAAACTATTGGAAGTACGTCGTGGGTTATTAGATGAACTCAACCAGCAGCTTGGCGGGCAAATTTCCCAAGCAATCAACTTGCAACTTGATCAAAACCAATTATTGAGTGTAGTGGGGTCTCTTGAAAATACCTTGGCGCAGCAAATATTTTGGGTGAATAGTAATAAACCGATGGATTTGGAATGGGTTAAAGGTTTTCCAGAAGCTGCGGCAGCACAGATTCATAATTTTGATTTTAGTTTATCGAATCGTAGTATTAAGCGTGGAGTGACGGCTTCATTATTGGTCGTTGTTCCACTGGTTTTAGTCGCATTGCTGTTTATTTGGTTTAATCGCAAAATTAGTAACCGACTGCAGGATATTGACCAACGGCTTTCCAGCTTACGTAATGACAGTGTATTAAGTACCCCGTTGGCACTGTTGTTAACATTAATGCAAACATTACCTATTTCACTGTTTTTACTGGCATTTGGCTATTGGTTTTTGAAAACAGGGAATGTACAAGGGCCATTCTTTTGGCAATTTTGCCAACAATTGGCGATATTTTGGGCATTATTTGAGCTGACTTTCCGAGTATTAAAACCACAAGGTATTGCACAAAAACACTTTGGTATCGAAAAAGAAAAAATATCCCAGACTCGACGCAGGATGATCAGGCTATCTATTCCTCTATTGCCACTCATTTTCTTTTCTACTTATGGTGTTAGCAACCCACTGAAAGTGTCTGAGGACGTGATTGGCCAGTTGATCGTGCTGGTTTCTCTTATTCTACTGTGCATCTTTACTATTCCATTTTGCAAACAAGTTTGGCAAGAGAAAGGGAGTCACTTAACGCGTAGTATCGTTGTGACATTGTTGACATTTTCGCCATTAATTTTAGTGGGCTTAATGATGGCGGGGTATTATTACACCACATTGCGCTTGGCAAACCGTTGGATAGACAGTTTATACCTATTACTCCTATGGTATATCACTTATAGCGCGTGTTTGAGAGGTTTAACACTGGTTGCTCGTAAATTAGCATATCAACGTGCTATAGAACGCCGTGCGATGTCGAAGCAAGAAGATGCAGAAAACGAGCCAATTAAAGAGCCACCAATGACTATTGAGCTGATTAGCCAGCAATCATTACGTCTCACAACAATGGTGTTGTTTATTATTTTCGCTTTGGCGTTTTATACGATTTGGTCTGATTTTATAACCATTTTCTCTTTCTTAGATAGCGTGAACTTATGGAGCTATACTGCCACATCGGCAGAGGGGGGAAATATCTTACAATTCGTGACGTTAGCGAATTTAATTTTAGCTCTTGTGATTATCATTGTGTCTTGGGTAATGACGCGAAACCTCCCTGGACTACTGGAAGTGTTGGTATTATCACGGTTAAAACTCCGTCAGGGCTCTACTTATGCGATCACGACAATATTAACTTATATTATTGTCGGGATTGGGGCGATTGCCTCATTAGGTATGATTGGCGTGACATGGAACAAATTGCAATGGTTGGCGGCAGCTTTAACTGTCGGGTTAGGGTTTGGCTTACAAGAAATTTTTGCTAACTTTGTTTCAGGGATCATTTTACTGTTTGAGCGGCCGATCCGTATTGGCGACACAGTCACTATTGGAACCTATTCAGGAACTGTCAGTAAAATTCGTATTCGTGCGACAACCATCGTTGATTTTGATCGCAAAGAAGTGATCATTCCTAATAAGGCTTTTGTGACTGAACGGTTGATCAACTGGTCGCTATCGGACACCGTCACACGTATCACCATAGCGATCGGTGTGGCATATGGCTCTGATCTTGATAAAGTGAAACGCGTTTTATTGTCTGCGGCAACCAATAATAGCAAGGTAATGACTGAACCTGCTCCTAATGTCTATTTCACCAGTTTTGGTGCAAGCACGTTAGATCACGAATTACGTTTTTATGTACGGCAGATTGGTGACCGTGGCGTAACCAGCGATGAAGTGAACCGTGCGATAGACAAACTATGTCGAGAAAATGATATTGATATTGCATTCAATCAGTTAGAAGTGCATTTACACAATAGTAAAGGTGATGAAGTGCAAGAAGTGAAGCGAACACCTAAAGATAGTGATGATAAAACGCACTAAACTCATTAAGTTTCTTTGGTGCAGGCAGTTTTTGCTGCTTGCACTTGTTTTGCAATATAATCATTTTTCACGATTTCAAGTGCTTTGAGAACCACATCAGCTTCTATCTCAGACGTCTCTAATAAGTAGATTAAATCAACAGCAAGTTGGATTTCTTGTGGAGCATCCTTGAGTGAACTCATACTGATTCCTTCTAAGATTTAATCAAAATATTGATTTTCTTGATGTTCAATGGCTTTTTCAATACGCAAAAGTGCTTGGCGGCAACGGTACAAACGGCCTGCGAGTACAGCGAGTTCTTTTTGGCACTGGTGCTGCAAACGGTGGTCGGTTAGCTCACTTAAATGAAGTTCTTTTTCACTCACCATGGCCTGCAAGCGTCGTTCATAGTCTTGGTGTTGTGATAAACGTTCATATAAATCAACTTGTTCCTTTTTCTTAGTAAAATTTGATTCTTTTTCACGTAAAGCTTGTGTAGAGATCTCTCGTGAAATTGCCTGCATTTGATGGACGATTTTTTCAGTAAGAAAATTAACTTGCTCAGTGTGGTTTAACGTTACGCTATGGCACAATTGCTGGTACAAGGTCTGTAATTCATTTTGGCAATCCCCTAAACGGGTTGATTTGCGGCTAAACAATTGCATATCGAAACGTGAATGTGAAAACTCAAGGTCTTTTATGGGCTCCACTCGTGTTTTCAATTCATCAATTTGCTTTTTTAACGCATCCAAAAGAGCGGGAATTTTCATTTTTTGTTCTCATTAAATGTGAAAAATAGCGGAAAATTGATATTCAGCAACAAAACTGATGCCAAATTGACGGCTTCTTATTGCATTTTTATGGTACTTTACATAGATTCTACACTTTCGTGTTTACTACATGGCTTTTATTATGACCGCTAAAGAGCAACAACTGCAATTGATTAAAGAAAGTATCGCATCTATCCAAGATTATCCAATCGAAGGTGTGATCTTTCGTGACATTACGACTTTATTAAATAACCCTGCTGCATACCAAGCAACGATTGATATGTTAGTGGAACATTATCAAAATAAAGGCGTCACTAAAATTGTAGGAACTGAAGCGCGTGGTTTTCTATTCGGCGCTCCAGTTGCATTACGTTTAGGCGTAGGTTTTGTCCCTGTACGTAAAAAAGGGAAATTACCACGTGAAGTATTGAGTATGACTTACGACCTTGAATATGGCACGGATACACTTGAAATCCATAAAGATAGTATCAGCCCTGAAGATAATGTCTTAGTGGTTGATGACTTACTTGCCACAGGTGGTACAGTGGAAGCGACAGTTAAAATGATCAAACAACTCGGTGCTAATGTTGTTGATGCCGCATTTATCATCTGTTTACCTGACCTTGGCGGCGTTGAACGCCTGCAAAAAGAAGGTGTTTCTTCTTATAGCCTTGTTGAATTCCCAGGCCACTAATCTTTATTTTCCCTCTATTTTTATCACAGTCTCGCTGTATAGGTTGAGGCTGTGGTAGCATGGTACTATGATTATATATATTCACGTACCATGTTAAATGACAGTGGAATCCATGAGCTATCAGGTACTTGCCCGTAAGTGGCGCCCCCAAAAATTTTCAGACGTTGTTGGCCAACAGCACGTTTTGACTGCACTCGCTAATGGACTAACGCATCAGCGGCTTCATCACGCCTATCTTTTCTCCGGTACACGTGGTGTAGGAAAAACGACGATTGCTCGCCTATTTGCCAAAGGCCTTAATTGCGAAACAGGGATCACTGCATCACCTTGTGGTAAATGTGCCAACTGCCTTGAAATAGAACAAGGGCGATTTGTTGACTTAATTGAAATTGACGCGGCTTCCCGAACCAAAGTCGAAGATACTCGTGAATTATTAGACAACGTCCAATACGCGCCGGCACGTGGGCGCTTCAAAGTTTATTTAATTGACGAAGTACACATGTTGTCTCGTCATAGTTTCAATGCGTTATTAAAAACCCTTGAAGAACCGCCTGAACATGTGAAGTTTTTGTTGGCGACGACGGACCCGCAAAAACTCCCCGTGACCATTTTGTCTCGCTGTTTGCAATTCCACCTAAAAGCATTAGATGTCACGCAAATCAGTGAACAGCTTGAACTTATTCTGAATGCAGAAAATATTGAACATGACCAACGAGCTCGCCAGCTTATTGCAAGAGCGGCGGATGGCAGTTTACGTGATGCATTAAGCTTAACTGATCAAGCCATTGCGATGGGGCAAGGGAAAGTAACGGCTGATATAGTTAGCCAAATGCTAGGAACCCTTGATGATGAACAGCCATTAGCGATTATTGAAGCGTTAGTACGTGCTGATAGCATGGCGGTAATGGAGCAGGTAGAGCAAGCTGCTAGTCGCGGTGCAGATTGGGAAAACTTGCTGGTGGAAATTTTGTCGCAATTACACCGTATCGCGATGATCCAACTGCTTCCTGCTGAACAAGAAACAGACCCATCATCGACAGAAGGGCGGTTACGGCAGGTCGCAAGGATAATTTCTCCTGCAGATCTCCAACTGTTTTACCAAACGTTATTAGTTGGAAGAAAAGAACTCCCTTATGCCCCTGAGCGGCGAATGGGGGTTGAAATGGCATTATTACGTGCATTAGCTTTTCATCCGAAAAATGTGATTGCTGAAATTGAAGCACCGCCAAAAGTTATTACGCAGGCGGCTGTTCAATCGGCATCGCCTGCTGCACCAAATATGGTGCAAAGGGTGCCTCCTGTTCAAGCACGAGCAGAAAATCTGCCAGACAATAGCCCAACGTTACAGTTATTGAAGGCTAGGCAGGCGCTACAATCTCCACAAAGTGAGGATCCTAGCCCAAAAAAGGCTAAACCGGTGATGCCTGAAAGGGCTAAGCCGGCGGCATCAGCACTGGAAAGGCTGGCCGCCGTGACCAGCAAACATCAACAAAATGTGGTAAATAAAGCGGCTCAGGCAGCAAAACCACAAAAACCAAAGCAGTACCAATGGAAGCCTCAAAATGAAGAGGCGATGGCACCAAAAGAGGCAATAACAACGCCAAGTGAAATCAAAGAGGCGTTGGAATATGAAAAAACGCCTGAATTAGCCGCTAAAATTATTGAGGAAGGGCGAATTCGTGATAGCTGGTCTGGGAAAATCGCAAAATTAAATATTCCCAAACTGGTTGAACAATTAGCTTTGAATTCATATATAGAAGAATTAAGTGAGTCGCAAATTGTTTTACATTTGCGCTCGGCTCAGAAGCACCTCGATAAACCATCGGCACATAAAGCATTGGAAGAAGCTCTGAGCGAACTATATGGTCGTACTGTTGAACTGAAAATCGTTCATGATGATAATAGCGAGGTGAAAACCCCGCTAGAATGGCGACAGGCGATTTATGAAGAAAAACTGGCACAAGCGCGCCAGTCTATTATTGCGGATAAAACGATTCAAAAACTGCGCTCAATGTTTGATGCGCAATTAGATGAAGAGAGTATTCGCCCCGTTTAACGCTACAGTCTCATTGTTAAGCTGTAGCCTCAGTTGTGAGAGATAACTATGTTTGGTAAAGGTGGATTGGGTAACCTGATGAAACAGGCCCAGCAAATGCAAGATAAAATGCAAAAAGTTCAGGAAGAAATCGCTCAACTAGAAGCTACAGGCGAATCTGGTGCTGGCTTAGTTAAAGTGACGATTAACGGCTCACACAACTGCCGCCGTGTTGAAATTGACCCTAGCTTACTCGAAGACGACAAAGAAATGTTAGAAGACTTGATTGCTGCGGCATTTAATGATGCTGCACGTCGTATCGAAGAAACGCAGAAAGAAAAAATGGCAAGTGTTTCCAGTGGTATGCAATTACCACCAGGCTTTAAGATGCCATTCTAATGCAAACAAGTCCGCTTCTTGAATCTTTGATGGAAGCTCTGCGCTGTCTCCCAGGGGTTGGTCCCAAGTCAGCGCAGCGAATGGCTTTTCATCTTTTACAGCGTGACCGCAGTGGGGGAATGCGTTTAGCGCAATCGCTCACTCGTGCCATGTCTGAAATAGGTCACTGCCGTGATTGCAGAACATTTACAGAACAAGAGGTCTGTAATATCTGCGATAACCCTCGCCGCCAACAAAATGGTTTGATTTGTATTGTTGAAAGCCCAGCAGATATCTATGCAATAGAACAAACCGGGCAATTTTCCGGGCGTTATTTTGTGCTGATGGGGCATTTGTCACCACTTGATGGTATTGGCCCAATGGATATCGGTCTTGATAGACTAGAAGAGCGTTTGGCATCAGAGACTATCAATGAAGTGATTTTAGCAACCAACCCAACGGTTGAAGGTGAAGCGACAGCAAACTATATTGGGCAAATGTGCGCGCAATATGGGGTGGCTGCGAGCCGAATTGCACACGGGGTGCCTGTAGGGGGGGAGCTGGAAATGGTTGATGGAACCACACTTTCTCACTCGTTGGCGGGGCGCCAACGGCTCTAAAGTCCTCGTCATTCTTTGCGCCGTAGCGTTGTTGTCTTCATGCATCAACCCTAGTCACATACTTGTGTATGCTCCCAGGGATTAATGCATTCGACGCCTAGCTACGGCACAAATTATTTAGAGGATGATGGTGAGGTGCTGTTTTTAAAATTTAAAGGCAAACCCCTCAAAGCAAAACCCTTAATTCAAAAATATCCTTCAAGCAAAAGCATCGTAGTCTTCGGTCATTTCCTTTCATTCATATTAATTTAGCTTCTAATTTGTGGTTAGTGGTTGAATTCTATTTTTTCGCCCCCAACTAATCTGCATCGATAAGTCAAACCTATCCAATTAGATTGATGAAATAGAGGCGATTAATGAGTATGAAAGGACAGGAAACTCGTGGTTTCCAATCAGAAGTTAAACAACTCCTCCAATTAATGATCCACTCTCTTTATTCAAATAAAGAGATTTTCTTACGTGAATTGATCTCCAACGCATCAGATGCGGCGGATAAACTGCGTTTTCGTGCATTATCTAAACCAGAACTGTATGAAAACGATGGTGACCTGCGCGTGCGTATTAGTGCCGATAAAGACAAAGGTACATTGACCATCAGTGATAACGGTATCGGTATGAGCCGCGAAGAGGTGATTGAAAACCTTGGAACTATCGCGAAGTCAGGCACAAAAGCATTCTTAGAGTCATTAGGTAGTGACCAAGTCAAAGATAGCCAAATGATTGGTCAATTTGGTGTGGGCTTCTATTCTGCATTTATTGTGGCTGATAAAGTGACTGTACGTAGCCGCGCAGCTGGTGCCCCTGCCGATGAAGGTGTGTTCTGGGAATCTGCTGGTGAAGGTGAATACACCATCGCTGATATTGAAAAAGCGGAGCGCGGCACCGAAATCACTTTGCATTTGCGCGATGATGAAAAGGAATATCTGGATAACTGGCGCTTACGTTCAGTGATTAGCAAATATTCTGACCATATTGCTTTACCAGTTGAAATCGAAGAAAAAAATGAAGAAGACGGTACGGTAACTTGGGAAAAAATTAACCAAGCGAAAGCATTGTGGACTCGTAGCAAATCTGAAATTTCAGACGAAGAATACGCTGAATTCTATAAACATATTTCCCATGACTACGCAGACCCACTAACATGGTCACATAACCGTGTAGAAGGTAAGCAAGAGTATACGAGCTTGCTGTATGTGCCGTCTAAAGCGCCATTTGACCTATGGAATCGTGACCAACAGCACGGCTTGAAACTCTATGTTCAACGCGTATTTATTATGGATGACGCAGAACAGTTTATGCCTAATTACCTGCGTTTTATTCGTGGGGTGTTGGATTCCAATGATTTACCACTGAACGTGTCTCGTGAAATACTGCAAGACAGCGCATTAACTCGTAGTTTACGCAGCGCATTAACGAAACGTGTTCTGCAAATGCTTGAGAAACTGGCTAAATCTGATACAGAAAAATACCAAACCTTCTGGCAACAATTTGGCTTGGTGATGAAAGAAGGCCCTGCGGAAGATATGGCAAATAGTGAAACTATTGCTAAACTTCTGCGTTTTGCAACAACTCATACCGATAGCAGCGTACAGAACGTATCTTTAGAAGATTATGTAAGCCGCATGGTTGAAGGTCAAGATAAAATCTATTACATCACTGCAGATAGCTATGCAGCGGCGAAAGGCAGCCCACACCTTGAGCTATTCCGTAAAAAAGGTATTGAAGTCCTACTGTTATCTGACCGTATTGATGAATGGATGATGAACTATCTGTCTGAATTCGACGGTAAACAGTTCCAATCCGTGAGCAAAGCAGACGAGTCATTAGATAAGCTAGCGGATGAAAACAAAGCGGAACAAGAGGAAGCGGATAAACAATTAGAGCCATTTGTTGAACGCGTTAAATCATTCCTTGGTGAGCGTGTTAAAGAAGTTAAACTCACACATCGCTTAACGGATACGCCTGCCATTGTTACGACAGATGCGGATGAAATGAGTACACAAATGGCAAAACTGTTTGCAGCAGCAGGGCAAGCCGCGCCAGAAGTAAAATATAACTTCGAATTGAACCCAACACATCCATTGGTGAAAAAAGCCGCAGAAGTGTCAGATGAATCTGTGTTTGCTGATTGGGTAGATGTATTGTTGGATCAAGCATTATTAGCAGAACGTGGTACATTGGAAGATCCAAACTTATTTATTCGTAAAATCAATGAATTACTTCTAAAGTAATTTAATTTGATATTTTCGATATTGAGCATAAACCGCGCTTTTGCTTGTGCTTTAGCGTGGTTTTTTTCTTTTGCGAAAAAAGATAAATGCGAAATCGTTTACGTGTGTTCTTGAGTAAAGCCGTATGCTAATGGTATGGTAGCTTGTTTTCTTTTCAAATTATAAAAATCTAAATAGCAAGGGGTTTACGCAATGCGTATCATTCTGCTTGGCGCTCCAGGCGCTGGTAAGGGCACTCAAGCTCAATTTATTATGGAAAAGTTTGGGATCCCTCAAATTTCAACAGGTGACATGTTACGTGCAGCTGTTAAATCAGGGAGCGAACTCGGCTTACAAGCTAAAGAGCTGATGGATAACGGTAAATTAGTTACTGATGAATTAGTTATCGCATTAGTTAAAGAGCGCATCAAACAAGATGACTGCCGCAATGGCTTCTTGTTGGATGGGTTCCCTCGTACAATCCCACAAGCGGACGCGATGAAAGAAGCGGGTATCACGGTTGATAACGTACTGGAATTTGATGTACCAGACGATATCATTGTTGAGCGTATCATTGGTCGTCGTGTACATGCGCCATCAGGCCGTGTTTACCACATCAACTTCAACCCACCAAAGGTTGAAGGCAAAGACGATGTAACAGGTGAAGAATTAACCATCCGTAAAGATGACCAAGAAGACACCGTGCGTAAGCGTCTGGTTGAATATCATGCATTAACTGCACCTTTAATTGCGTACTACCAAAATGAAGCTAAACAAGGTAATACCAAGTACTTCAAATTAGACGGTACTCGTAAAGTGGCAGAAGTTAGTGAAGAACTAGCAAAAATTTTAGGTTAATATTTGTACTTGCCATGCTTTGTGTTGCAGTAATCGTAACTGCAATTCGAATTATTTTAAGTATAAGGTATTATATGGAGGCAGCGATGATCGCTGCCTTTGTTTTTTATACCACTTGGTGACAAAAATCGTTAATTAACTGTGCTAAAGTTGGGAATAATTATCAATTAGGAGTTGTTTCATGTCAGAAAAAAAATACGGCATTTTGTTAGCTAACCTAGGAACCCCTGATGCCCCAACGACCTCAGCAGTGAAACGCTATTTAGCTGAATTTCTTAGCGATAAACGCGTTATAGATGTCCCCCGCTTGATTTGGAAGCCGATTTTACATGGGGCGATTTTACCTCTTCGTTCTTCTAAAGTGGCGAAGTTATACCAATCTATTTGGTTAGACGGGGGATCGCCATTATTGGTTTACTCTTTACGTCAAAAACAAAAATTAGCTGAGCTATTACCTAATATTGCCGTAGAGATAGGTATGAGCTATGGTTCGCCTTCAATCAAAAGTGCGGTGGATAGCTTGCTAGACCACGGCGTGACCGATTTAGTGGTTCTTCCACTGTATCCACAGTATTCTTGCACAACAACGGCTGCGGTTTATGATGCATTAACCAGAGCGTTTGAAAGTAGACGTACCATTCCAAGCGTGCAATTCATTCGTAGTTATGCGACACACCCTGCTTATATTCAAGCTTTAGTGGCTTCGATAGAAGAAAGCTTTGCTCTGCATGGTGAACCCGATAGGCTTATATTGTCGTTCCACGGTATTCCACAGCGTTATTGTGATACAGGTGATATCTACCAGCAGGAATGTGAAAAAACGGCAGAGGCGCTCCGTGAAGCGTTAAATTACCCAAGTGATAAAGTCATGCTGACCTATCAGTCACGCTTTGGACGTGAGCCTTGGCTGATGCCATATATGGATAAAACCATGCATGAATTACCCTCCCAAGGCGTAAAGTCGGTTCAGGTCATTTGTCCTGGTTTTTCAGTTGATTGCTTAGAAACATTAGAAGAAATTAGCGAGCAAAATAAAGAGTTTTTTATGAGTAGTGGTGGTAACAAATATAATTATATACCGGCATTAAATGATAATCCGAATAGCATTCATATGATTAATTCAATAATTCAAGATGTTCTAAAGTAATCAATTCAGTAAATTAATGCAGAAAAGTTTGCTTATCGATATATCAATAAGCTGATTATAGACTATAATCACTTATCTGAAATTATAAATGATTGAATAAATGTTATGTCTTTTGGAATTAATATGAGCAATAAGCAGCAGCCACCACAAGGTAATATAGAGCAGAAGTCACCTTCTGCTCATCAATTTCAAATACAGCAAAACGATGAAATTGATTTAATGGCCTTGTTTTCCATTTTGTTAAAACATAAATTTTTGATTCTTATATTTACGGTTGTTTGTATTGTGGTGAGTGTTGGTGTTGTAAAACTATTACCTCAAAAATGGAGCAGTACTGCTATTGTCATTCCTCCTGCATCTGAAGAGCTCAAAGAAGTTAACGCATTTAAAGCTCAACTGGATGTATTAGATATTCCTATTGATTTAAGTGCTCAACGTATTTTTAATTCATTTGTTGACCAGTATCGTTCGAAAGTTAATCAAGAAAGTTATATAAGAAGTACTGATTATTACCATAATCTGGCAGAGAAAATTGACCCGAAAGATGATGTTATTGCTCAACAAAGGCTAGTAAATTCAATCATTTCTAATGATATTAAAATTCAAGATCTCTCAAAAGAGAAAAACAGTACTTCAAATGATATTGTTTTGAGCTTTACTGCACCTTTGCCAACGGAAGCCCAAGATTTACTTGAAGGTTATATTCGCTATAGCGCATCGAAAGTAAGGCAACAGTTAAAAGTTGAAATCGACAATATGATTTCAGAGAAACTTATTTATGCCAGTGAGTCACTAAAACGCGAAGTTAGCAAAATTCAAACTGAATACGATGTTAAGGTTGAAAGGCTTAAACGAGCCGTTGATATTGCAAAAGCAGCTGGAATTGAAAAGCCGATAGCCAGCGATTCTGTTGCTATCAATGATGACCCTGATTACCCTATTGCGTTAGGAACTGAAGCTTTAGAGAAAAAATTACTGATTGAAACCCAAAATCGTGATTTGGCATTGATGAGCGAAAATTTACAGAACCGTAAAATTTACCTTGATAATTTACAAGAAGTAACCGCTAAAGAATTAGATTTTACACCCGTTAAGTTTATTTTAACGCCAGACTTACCGTTGCATAAAGATTCACCAAAATCATCGTTAATTGTTGCATTAAGCGCAATACTCGGTTTAATTTTGAGCTGTGCATTTGTGTTAAGTCGGGAGCTTTATCGCGATTATAAATATCAAAATCAATAAAATAACTTCCAAATGACAAACAATGGGGCCAGTGCCTTCTTTGCAGGTGCTGGCTTTATTTTATCGTGCTAGAATAGGGCGATGTTCCATTGTTAATCTTCTAATTATGAAATTCCCCGGTCAACGCAAGTCAAAACACTATTTCCCTGTTAGTCTCAGAGATCCTTTATTACAGCCTTTAAAAGAAACATTGGCGGATGATGAGAATTGTAAGTCCTATATTGTTGGTATCGACCAAACATTAGTCGATATTGAAGCGAAAGTGGATGACGACTTCATTCAGCGCTATCAATTGAGTAAGGGGCATTCGCTGGTTATTGAAGACGATGTCGCCGAAGCTTTGTATAAAGAACTTACAGATAATGCCTTGATTACTCATGAGTTTGCAGGTGGAACGATTGGCAATACGCTGCACAACTATTCGGTTTTAGCCGATGACAGGTCAGTTTTATTGGGCACAATGTGCAATAGCATCCAAATTGGTAGCTATGCGTATCGCTATTTGTGTCACACCTCAAGTCGCATGGATTTGAATTTTCTACAAGGTGTGGATGGCCCTATCGGGCGCTGTTTTACCTTGATCACTGAAAATGGCGAGCGAACGTTTGCTATCAGCCCTGGCCATATGAATCGCTTGCACCCAAATAGCATTCCCGAGGACATTATTGCTGGGGCTTCTGCGTTGGTATTAACGGCTTATTTAGTCCGCTGTAAACCCGGAGAAACCATGCCTGATGCGACTATGCAGGCTATTGCATATGCGAAAAAGCACAATGTCCCCGTCGTGTTAACGCTTGGAACTAAATTTGTTATTGCTCAAGACCCTCAGTTTTGGCGTGATTTTTTAGCGGAGCATATTTCAGTAGTTGCAATGAATGAAGACGAAGCGCAGGAACTGACAGGGCTGAGTGACCCATTACTTGCCTCTAATATGGCATTAGACTGGGTAGATTTAGTTTTATGTACGGCGGGCCCATCAGGCCTGTATATGGCAGGCTACACCGAAGACGCCTATAAACGTACGACGCAACATCCACTATTACCGGGGGCAATTGCAGAATTTAACTTGTACGAGTTTAGCCGAGCAATGCGCCAGCAAGATTGCCAAGTTCCATTACGAATTTTCTCTCATATCGAGCCTTATATGGGGGGACCTGAGAAAATAATGAACACAAATGGGGCGGGAGACGGGGCTTTATCGGCATTACTTCACGATATTACCGCCAATTCTTACCACCGTTCTAATGTGCCTAATTCCAGTAAACATGAGCGCCAATACTTAACGTATTCTTCTTTAGCTCAAGTATGTAAATATGCTAATCGTGTAAGTTATCAAGTATTAACTCAGCATTCGCCTCGTTTGACTCGTGGCTTACCTGAAAAAGAAGATAGCTTAGAAGAGTCTTATTGGGAACGTTAAAGCGAAATAATTCTCATTTTAATTAATGATATCGATTTTAAGGCACTTCAATATAATTGTTATTGAGGTGCCTTTCTTTTTGAACAATTATTTTGATGAGTTGTTGTCACTAAATTTTATTAATTAAGGTAATTATTTACCTTCAAATTATGTATCTATAAATAATGTAATGGTTAATGATGACTAATATAGATAACCATATAGTGAGTACAATATTAATAATTGATGAGAGTTTGAGTTAATTTCAGACTAATAAATAAAAGCTGTATGCTACTTTATGAGTATTCATATTTGGCATACAGCTAATTATCTTTAAATATATAAGTATGGTTAATGCTAATTAATGTTGTTTAGCAACAGCGAGTTCACTTTCTTCTTTAACTATTTCGGCTGCTTTTGCATCTTCAGCTTCATAACGCATCGCCTGCGGTACTGAGATTTTAATCGCAATAAATACCGCTAAGAAGCCGCCTACCAACTTACCAAGTAAAATAGGTAAAACGAGAGTGGGTTGGAAGTTAGCGGTGAAAGCAAGATGGTCACCGATGGTTGCCTGTGCACAAACACCGAATGCGACACATAATACTTTATCCCTCGCACGCATTTCTTTGAATAAGTGATAAGTAGCAATAATGTTTGCCATAACCATAATAAATCCTAAAGAACCCGTATCGCTCAGCTTTAAACGGTTACTTAATGCACGTACTAAAGGCTTGCAGTAGCGTTGGAACAGATAACAAATTGGGAATGTCCCCGCTAACATAATACCGATATAGCCTGCAATTTCGATGGCGCGGAATAGCTCATTTTGGTCAGCAAATAGCGGGTCGAAGCCCCATGCGCCGAAAACTTTAGTGAATACACCAGTAAAGTGTTCAACAATGGAAAACGCTAAGACTAATTTGACGAATGCATCCATGATTTTACCGAAAATCAGGAAGCCGGTTACCATTAACATCGGGCGATATTTTAGCCCAGCAGCCAATAAGAAACAGAATACAAACAGCGGCATCAAGTATTGCAACATGGTAAAGAAATCTAAGGTTAATTGATGTGCTGCCGGTGAGTTCGTGGAAATAATATCCCTGACAGGAATATTATTGAATGTAATCAACAGAAGCGAAGCGAGTACGCCAAATGGTATTGAGATCAACCCAGCCATTGCACCAAGCGCAAGATACTTATGATCTTTGCGATTTAACATTGTTAACCCTACAGGGATCAGGTAAACAATGGTGGCACCCGAGGTATAACCGATCAGCATTGCCGTGATCCACATATCTCGATTAGTTGTCAAAGCATCAGCTAGCTGGTAACCGCCCATATCAACCGCAATAATTGATAAAGCTGCAATGGAGACGTCTGATCCGACTGAAGAAAAGACGGGACCAAGGATGTAAGAGATTAACTGTGAGAGCAGCGGCACTGCGGCCATGATCCCCGCTTGAGCAAGAAATACAGGGCCGATAGAAAAGATCCCGTTAACAAACTCTTTCCCAAGTTCACTGGTTGGTTTCACTATGGATGCGACTGCGCCAATGATGGCTCCGCACATGATCAAATAAATAATATAATTTCCGAATTCAGCCATGGTAGGGTTTCCTTTTATTATTTTAGTGTCTTAATTGGCGAGAACGGGCAATGATGTCGCGATATTGTTCCATCACACCTTGCATATTCGTTCCATCAGGATGTGTCACAGTAGCGTTGCGTCTTACCGCCATTTCGTGAGTGATCCCTATGCCTTTGCGAGCCAATAAGGCAGCGCCTAGTGCGGTTACTTCACGGTTTGCTGGTGCTTCAATGTCTTTTTGTAATAAATTAGCTAAAAATTGCTTAAAATATTGATTTGAAGAAAGCCCTCCATCGACTGAGATTGATTGGCCTAGCGGTGAAATTTTTTCCATTGCAAAAATAACTTCAGCGGAGCGTGCTGCTATACCTTCCAAGACAGACTGCATCATGTCTTTTTTGTCAGTATCTAATGAAAGCCCAGCCCAGAGACCTGCGGCACTGCGATCCCAGTATGGGCACCCTAAACCAGATAACGCTGGGACAAAGGCAAGACCACGTTTAATGGCGGATTCAGCCCTGAAATCACCCAGTTCATCGAATGAGTCAAACAAACCGATTTTGCGAGCCCAATTAATGGCAGATGCTGCGTTGTATACGCCACCATCTAAGCCAAAGACAGGGGGTTGGTTGGGAAACTTCCAACAGAGTGTCGGTAATAAACCACTGTTATGAGTTTGTGGAATATCGGTGCCAGTAAGTGCTTGCAAGAACGCGCCTGTGCCGAAGGTGATTTTGGCATCACCTTTTTCACGACAACCATGGCCGAATGTGCCAGCAAATTGGTCAACAATAATGGCGGTGACTGGGGTGAGGTGCCCATCAAGATTTATTGCGCCAAAGTCACCAATGTTGTCTTTAATAGGCGGCAAGCAATGGATGGGAACACCAAAAATGTCACATAGCTCTTGGTCCCACTCCAAGGTATGAATATTGAGTAATGAAGTTCGAGACGCTGAGTTGTAGTCGGTGACAAATACGCCACATAAGCGGTCGAGGAAGAATGCATCCATCGTACCAATGCGTAATTTATTTTTATCCGCTAATGTTTTCGCACCGACGACATTTTCAATAATCCAACCCATTTTGCTGGCGGAAAAATAAGGGTCTAGCGGTAAGCCTGACTTAGACTGTACCAGCGGCTCTAACCCTGCTTCCTTGAGCATTGAGATAGTTTTTTCTGTCCGTAAGTCTTGCCAAACAATAGCATTGTATAAAGGGCGCTTGCTGTCCGCATCCCACGCCACAATACTTTCGCCTTGATGGCAAAGTCCAATAGCATCAACCACTTCACAGCTATGTAAGCATTTAATGATATTGGCCAGTATTTCCTCTGGGTCATGTTCAACCCAACCACTATTCAATGTGATTTGTTTATGAGGAATGCTCATAGGGGAGTGATAATGGCCGCCTTCTTCAAAGACAACGACCCGGGTTCCCGTTGTTCCCTGATCGATAGCCGCATAACGTTGATTGAGCATCACAGTATTCCCAGTGTTATAAATGTTGTAAATAGGTCTGTTTTTTTGCTTACTATCGTTTAATCGGAAATAAAATCCACAAAAAACTCACAGTAAGTTTCACTAATGTGACAAAAATCACAATAAAGTAACAATGTGAGTAATTTTTTGGTTGTTGTTGTGCTTTGTGTTGTTTTAATTATTGTGGTTGTGGGAATTATGTGGTTTTATGTGTGCAAGTTTTAAGTTAAGGATCTCAGCCATGGATATTAATAATAAAAAAATTTGGGATGTCATTGTCATCGGCGGTGGTGTCATTGGCTGTGCTGTGACACGTAAATTCACACTGATGGGTGCCAATACGTTGTTACTTGAACGTGGAGGTGACATCCTTTCGGGAGCAAGTAAGGCAAATAGTGCGCTATTACACACAGGTTTTGACGCCACACCAGGGAGTCTAGAACTTGAGTGCATGCAAGAGGGGTATCGTGAATTCATTGAAATCAGAGAAAAAATGAATTTACCTCTTCTTGAAACAGGGGCATTAGTGGTTGCATGGAATGATGAGCAGCTTAGTAAATTGCCTGCGATAGTAGAGCAAGCACACACTAACAATGTATTAGATGTGGCAATTATTGATAAAGAAGAACTCTATCGCAGAGAACCTCATCTAGCACCGGGAGCACTCGCGGCTGTTTCTGTGCCAGGTGAAGCGGTTATTGACCCATGGAGTACACCACTTTCGTATTTAACCCAAGCGGTGAAACATGGGGCTGAATACCGTTTTCATTGTGAGGTAAGCGGTGGAGCACTCAATGATAGAATATGGCGATTAACCACATCAAAAGGTGAGTTTTCTGCCCGTTTGGTCATTAATTGTGCGGGAATTAATGGCGACATTGTTGAATCAATTTGCCACCCATCACCGTTCCAAATAAAGCCACGTAAAGGGCAGTTTCTCGTCTATGATAAAGCCGCAGCAGCGGATATCAATGCAATTATCCTACCTGTTCCGACCGCTATCACAAAAGGCGTACTGTTATCAAAAACTATCTTCGGCAACCTTTTGCTTGGCCCAACAGCGGAAGAACAAGATGACCGTTGGAAAGCTGAGGTAAAACAAGAAGTCCTTGAAGACTTAATTGCCCAAGGTTCACGTATGTTACCTTCATTGCATAATTACAGTGTGACCGCAACCTATGCGGGGTTACGTCCTGCTACAGAAGAAAAATATTACCGCATTAATGATTACCCTGAAAAGCAGTGGATCTGTGCGGGGGGAATTCGTTCAACAGGCCTAACTTCAGCTTTAGGGGTGGCTAGTTATCTTGGTAAATTGTATCAAGAAAACTTCACACCACTTTTTGAATTATCACCGCCAGAAGCGCTAATTTGGCCAACCATGCCAATGATTTCTGAATATCACCAACGGGATTACCAATGCAAAAGTAATGGCGGTATTGTTTGCCATTGTGAATTAGTAACTCAGCGGGAGATTGAAGCCGCATTTGATTCGGATATTCCTCCTGAGTGTTTAGGTGCTTTACGCCGCAGAACACGAGTGATGATGGGGCGCTGTAATGGGTTTTATTGTAGTAGTCAGGTGGCTGAAATTATTAATGGTCGCTTCGACCACACACTGGCAGTGGAGGCCGTAAAATGAGTTTAAATTATGATGTGATTATCATTGGCTCTGGCCCTACTGGTGTTGCGGCAGCGCAGGCGTTACGCCGTCGTGGTGTTCAAAATATCGCTATTATTGAACGTGAAGCACAGGCGGGAGGCGTTCCGCGTCACTGCCAGCACCCTACATTTGGCATATTAGCCTTTAAACGGCCGATGAAAGGCAATCAATTTGCAGAAAAAATTGTCAATCAACTGGGAAACACGCCAATTTTCACCCGTAGTACCGTGACTGCGTTACAACCTAATGGAAAATTAACCGTTTCAACGCCAGAAGGCCTTGTTGAAATGCAAGCTAAACGAGTATTGATAGCGACGGGGGTAAGAGAGACACCTCGACACCCGCGCTTAGTTTCAGGTTTGCGCCCTCAAGGGGTATTAACAGCCGGGGCATTACAGCAATTTGTTTATTTAAACGGTAAGAAGCCTTGCCGTAATCCAGTGATTGTAGGCAGTGAATTAGTGAGTTTTTCTGCACTATGGACACTAAAAAACGCCGGTGTTAAAGCCCAAGCGATGATTGAAAGTGGCGAGCGGATTTTAGCGTTTAAGCCCGCGACGTTATTTGCCAAAGCGATGGGAACCCCCGTTTATTTGAATAGTAAAATTACTGAAATTGGCGGCTTAGATCGCGTGGAATATGTGGTTGTTGAAACCAAAGGTAAAAGCCACAAAATTATGTGTGATTCGGTCATTTTTACGGGGCAATTTGTCGGTGAAAACACGTTAATCCGTAAAAGCCATTTGGGGTTTGATTCGGAGACAGGAAAACCGGTAACAGACCAATATGGGCGTTGTTCAGATGCCAGTTACTATGCTGCTGGTAATATGTTGCATCCAGCCGATATGGGCGACCAATGCTATCAAGAAGGATTGGTGACAGGAGAGCGGATTGCTGACGATTTATTAGCGAATCATCATCAGCAGCAATTAAAAGTGGCCCAATGTATTCCTGTGCAGTATGACCCGAAAATTTGTTTTAGTGTTCCAGCATGTATAGATATTGATGATTTATCGGTGCGACAGATTGATTTTAATATCAAAGTTACACAACCAGTAAGCGGAACCATCCGTGTTATGGCAGGGAATACTCTGTTATATGAAAAACGGCATCGCTGCTTACCAACCCGACGTATTTTACTGAAAAATATTGATTTAACAAAAATACAACGGGGAGCTACTGAAATTAGCATCACTGTTGTATAGTGCTGGAAAGTTAAATGGTTAAGAAGGATTAAACTATGTGTGAGGGACGTTCCTCAAAAGTACGTCATCAAACCATCATTGAGTTACTTTCTACTCAAGGGCAGGTTTACGTACAGGAGCTTGCTAAACATTTTAATGTCGCGCAAGAAACTATCCGTCGTGACCTTAGTAAACTTGAAACACAAAAGTTACTAAAAAAAGTCCATGGTGGAGCCGTAAACATTCAGTCAAAATTTGAACGTAATTTTACGGAAAGAGCCCAAGCCGCGGTTGATGAGAAAAAAGCGATTGCAGCGAAAGCCGCGGAGCTGATTAAACCCGGAGACACATTGTTTATCGATTTTGGCACGACGACCTTTGAATTTAGCCAAAGAATCAAGTTGATTGATAATTTAACGGTTATTACGAATTCGCCTTTATTGGCAAATACGTTACAAGAAAACGTAACTATCGAAACAATTTTGATTGGTGGGCAATTTAACGCCGCACAAAACGCATGCTTAGGTGCTATTGCGCTAAAAAATATTGCTGAGTTTTTTGCAGATTACGCAGTGATTGGGGCAGGGGCGATACATGCATTGCATGGTGTGATGGATCAGCACGTCGATGAAGCCGCAATTGCGCAAAAGATGATGGAAAACAGCGATAAATTAATGGTGTTAGCGGATGGCACAAAGGCTAATAAGCATGCGATTAATTTTGTGACGAGTTGGGACAATATTGATTATTTGGTGACAACCAGCAAAGAATTTAAATTACCTGAGAATAAAAAACATCCTAAAACGAAAATTATTGTTGCGGATGTTGAATAAGCTTTAATTTTCATCATTCAATTATAAACACACCCTATGAAATATATTTAATTATTTTTCATAGGGTTACTTTACCCAAAATTTGATTAACGCCAATACTAGGAATGATTATGAGCCTCTATTTTATTGCTTGCCCTTATTCAGACCCCGACAGCAGTGTCGTAGAAATGCGCTTTGCTGAATGTACTAAATTTGCGGCAGAACTTGCGCTTAAAGGTATCGCTACTTATAGCCAAATCACGATGACCCATCCAATTAACCAATACTTGGCCTCACAAGGGCTAAAAGTCGCATGGTCTTCTATTGATATGGAATTTCTAAAGCGCTGTGATGGTTTAATTGTGCTGACATTGCCAGGCTGGGAAAAGAGCGGTGGTGTTGCAGCGGAAATTCAGTTTTTTAAAGACCAAGGGTTGCCGGTTTGGACAGGGGATGAGTTCAAAGTACAAATGGCAGAATAACGCTTATTTATAGTTATCTTGATGATCCATGACGTTTTATCGTCATGGATTTTTTGTGCACAAAAAAGCCGTAACCCAAAGGCTACGGCTTTAAAGATAGGGCGGTGTTTAGTGGCCAGGTTTTAGATATTCATCTAAGTTTTTGCCTTCAACTTTTTTATTGTCATTATCAATAAAATCATCGATTGAACAACCGAACTCTTCCACATCATTGCACATGAGCGTCGCCATGGATTTAGCAATCTCATGTTCACCAATAATGATATGGTCTGCTCCACGCTCTTTGATAAAGCTGACTTCATCATCATAATGGGCACGAACAATCACAGTGACATCTGGGTTCATTTCTTTTGCGGTTGCGACAATTTCACCGGCTTCATAACCATTAGGGATTGTTAAAAGCAATGTTTTGGCACATTCAATACGCGCAAGGCTAATGATATCTTTATTTGCGCCATTACCTAAAATTGCACTAAAGCCATTTTCAGCAAGTTCTTCAAACCGAGCGCGGGTATCTTCAACAACAACAACCGGAATTTCCCTTCTACGCAGTTTGTCTGCAAGCATACCACCTACTCGACCATAACCGACAATGATTGCGTGGCCGCAGATATCGACAGGAACTTGGGTTTCTTCTTCCAGAGTCTCTTCCAGCAGTTGTTCTTCGATTGTCTCGGTTTTTTCAAGGTACTTATCTAATAAGCTAAATAACACAGGATTTAGCATGATCGAGACAATTGCGCCTGCTAATACCAAGTTTTGTGCATCTTTATCCATGACGCCTAGGGTTAAACCCATACCGGCTAAGATAAATGCAAACTCACCAATTTGTGCAAGACTAACAGAAATGGTTAATGCAGTTCGTCGTGAATGACCAAACATCCTAACAAGTACTAAGGCGGCTGCGGATTTACCAATAATGATAATGGCGAGAACGGCTAAAATCCCTAGCGGTTGCTCAATTAATACCACTGGGTCGAACAGCATCCCAACTGAGACAAAGAACAGGACGGCAAAGGCATCGCGTAATGGCAGCGTGTCTTGTGCAGCACGGTGGCTGAGCTCAGACTCATTTAATACCATCCCTGCGAAGAACGCACCGAGGGCAAATGAGGCATCGAAAATAGCCACAGCGGCATAGGCAATACCCAATGCAAGTGCTAGTACGGCAAGAGTAAACAGTTCACGAGAACCTGTTGACGCGGTACGTGATAAAATCCATGGGATAACTTTACGCCCCACGACAATCATAATAAATATGAATAGAACAACTTTACCTATTGTCCATGCAAGGCCTAATGTGAGCTCACTGAAGCTAGCGTCATCGGTATTCATGATAGCCGCAGCAGCAGGCAGAAGAACAAGTGTTAAGACCATGGCGAGGTCTTCAACAATCAGCCAGCCTATAGCAATTTGCCCACGCTGACTTTCAATCAGTTGGCGTTCTTCTAAAGCACGTAGTAATACGACGGTACTGGCGGTTGATAAACATAGGCCGAATACAACACCTGTAAATATTCCCCAGCCAAATAACATGGACAGGCCAAGACCCAGTAAGGTTGCTACTGCGATTTGTGCAATGGCTCCAGGAATGGCGATAGCTTTAACAGCAAGTAAATCTTTTAATGAAAAATGTAGGCCTACCCCAAACATCAGTAAGATAACACCGATTTCAGCAAGTTCAGGCGCCAGTGCTGCATCAGCAACAAAGCCGGGGGTAAATGGGCCTGCGAGAACACCGGCCGCAAGATAGCCAACTAAAGGGGAAATTTTTAATCGCTGCGCGATCATACCTAACAAATATGCAAGGGCGAGACCACCAACAATGGTTGTGATTAAGGGCGTTGAATGCTCCATTTAGTCTCCTCTGGTGAATATAAAAATAGAAAGGTGGGTACATGCCGTTGACTTTTAAAATGAGGCCTTCATTTTAAAATGCAAATTGCATGTTTTTATATTCTAACTTTTTTTGAGATAAATTTCCTTAAAAAAATGAAATGTTTTTAAAAAAAAGACAGGTTAAAGGAGCTAAATCGTTACAAGCTGTGTGTTTGTGAGATTTTTATCTGAAATTAATCTGAATTATGGAAGGAAAGACCCATACTTATTTTTAGGTAAGTATGGGTAAAATAAGAAAATAAATCTATTTTTTGCCAATATTTGGCAGCAATACTGTAAAAATCCCAAGTAAGGGTAAGAAAGCACAATAATGATAAACTTGTTCAATACTGGTCTGGTCTGCGATATGGCCTAAAACGGCAGCGCCAACGCCCCCCATGCCGAATGCTAACCCAAAGAACAACCCTGATACCATGCCTGTTTTACCAGGGATCAGCTCTTGTGCGTAGACTAAAATAGCCGAAAATGCAGAGGCTAAAATCATACCAATAATTACGGTAAGCACCCCAGTCCAATAAAGAGATGCATAGGGTAAAATTAAGGTAAATGGCGCAACTCCAAGGATTGAGAACCAAATAACGTATTTACGTCCTATTTTGTCACCTATTGGCCCACCAATCATAGTACCTGCGGCAACGGCAAATAAGAAAACAAACAAATGAATCTGAGCATTTTGTACAGAAACACCGAACTTATCGATCAAATAAAAGGTGTAATAGCTACTGATACTTGCCAAATAGAAATATTTTGAAAAAATCAGAATTAACAGTACTGCCAAAGAGCCAATAATTGTTTTTCGTGGTAGGACTCTAACATTCCCTGCACTGATCGGCTTTTTACTTGCTGCGCGGTGTTGTTGTTTGTACCAGCTACTGACTTGCAACAAAATAACAATTGCAAGCAAAGCTGCGAGCGAGAACCAGCCAATATTGCCTTTTCCGTAGGGTTCAATAATTAGTGCTGCAAGTAGTGGCCCAAGGGAGGCGCCCAAGTTGCCTCCGACTTGGAAAAATGATTGTGCCAGACCATGACGACCCCCTGAAGCCATACGAGCAACACGAGAAGATTCAGGATGGAAGACAGAAGAACCAGTTCCAACCAATGCTGCTGCAAGTAATATGGTCGGGAAGGTTTCTGCCATCGCTAACAAGATTAACCCCGTTAGCGTGAAGCTCATTCCTATTGGCAAGGAATAAGGTTGTGGATGTTTGTCCGTATAGTAGCCAATAATCGGTTGCAACAGTGATGCGGTAATCTGATAAGTAAGGGTAATCATCCCGATTTGGGCAAAACTCAATGAGAAATCAGATTGTAATAAAGGATAAATGGCTAAGATCAGTGACTGGATCATGTCATTGAGTAAATGAGAAACACTGATCGCAGTTAGGATACTAAAGACCGTTTTCCCTGTTTTATTTAATGGCTTTGACGGGCTTGGGTTGTTGGGGGTTGTGGTTTGCTCACTCATGTCATTATCAACTTTTTGTGTTACATAATTGTTATTAATATAACTGAAATACAATTTATTTAAATGAATAAATAAATCACGTGAATAACTAGTGCTCGTTAATTATTTGATGGCGATCTCATTTTTATGAAACGAATTTCTTATTCTGCAATAGGTATCAAATCCTGCTCATATTTTTATGCTATAAGACAGCAGGTAGTGACAAACTATAATCTAATATGACTGTATAAAAATTCCTATACCAGCAGGGAGAAATGTATGAAGTTTGCATTTAAGGCATGCGCATTAACGGTATCGTTAGCGTTAATACCCGCAACTATGGCAAATGCGTGGGAAAAAGACAAAACATACAATATTACCATTTTGCATACCAATGACCATCATGGCCACTTTTGGCACAACGACCACGGTGAATATGGTTTAGCAGCGCAAAAAACGGTAGTTGATGAAATTCGTGACGAAGTTGCTAAGCAAGGTGGCAGTGTTTTACTGCTCTCTGGTGGCGATATTAATACCGGTGTACCAGAGTCTGATTTACAAGATGCAGAACCTGATTTTAAAGGAATGAACTTAGTCGGTTACGATGCAATGGCATTAGGAAACCACGAGTTTGATAACCCACTTGAGACGCTGCGTCAGCAAGAAAAATGGGCAACCTTTCCGTTTTTATCCGCCAATATTTATCAAAGCAGTACAGGTAAACGCCTTTTCAAACCTTACCAAATCTTTGATAAACAAGGTGTAAAAATTGCGGTTATGGGTTTAACCACTGACGACACCGTGCGTATTGGTAACCCTGCCAACTTCCCTGATGTCGAATTCCGTGTGCCTGCGGACGAAGCCAAAAAAGTGGTTGAAGAGCTCCGTGCGACAGAAAAACCAGACATTATCATCGCCGCAACCCATATGGGGCATTATGATGATGGCAACCATGGTTCGAATGCCCCGGGCGATGTAGAAATGGCACGCAGCTTACCCGCTGGTTATTTAGATATGATAGTGGGTGGTCACTCACAAGACCCTGTTTGTATGTCTCAAGAAAAGAAAAACTACAAACAGGAAGACTATGTACCCGGTACACCGTGTGCGCCAGATAACCAAAATGGAACTTGGATTGTGCAAGCCCATGAATGGGGTAAATATGTTGGCCGTGCGGATTTTGAATTTAAAAACGGTAAGTTTACCCTGAAGCACTACCAGTTAATCCCAATTAACTTGAAGAAAAAAGTGACAAAAGAAGATGGGACTAGCGAGCGAGTTTACTATACGCAAGAAATTGCTCATAACCCTGACATGATGAAATTACTGACACCTTATCAAGAAAAAGGTGACAAGCAATTGAGTGTTAAAGTGGGCTCTGTTGAAGGTAAACTTGAAGGTGATCGCAGTAAAGTGCGTTTTGTGCAAACCAATATGGGGCACCTTCTGTTAGCTGCACAAAAAGAACGCGCAGGGGCTGATTTCGCGATTATGAGCGGTGGCGGTGTTCGTGATTCCATTGAAAGTGGCGATATCACTTATAAAGATGTGCTTAAGGTTCAACCGTTTGCCAATGAGTTAGTTTATGTGGACTTCAAAGGTGATGAAGTTATCCCATACCTGACTGCGGTTGCGAATATGAAACCAGATGCAGGCGCGTATGGTCAGTTCTACAATGTGAATTTAACCCTGAATAAAGATGGCACGATTAGTGATGTCAAAATTGATGGGAAGCCTGTTGACCCGGCCAAAACGTATCGTATGGCAACGTTGAATTTCAATGCAATTGGTGGGGACGGTTACCCGAAAATTGATAACCACCCTAATTATGTTAATACCGGCTTTGTCGATGCGGAAGTGCTCAAAGGGTATATTGAAAAACACTCCCCGCTGAAAGCGGCAGACTATGAGCCAAAAGGTGAGATTATTTATAATAATAAATAATTAAATCATTATTACCTTGAAAGCCTCACCGCTCGCGGTGGGGCTTTTTATCGTCATTATTTAGAGCAAAAAACATGAGCGACTAAATGAGGGCCTTCATAAATATCAAATGAATGATAATTTAATAAATATTTATGAGGCGCATGTTCAACAAGAAAGCGCACAGTTCCTCGGCTTATTTGTCGATTATGGCTATTGCGTAAATGAAACGCTAGCTGGAATATCACACTCCAAGATTCATCGGGTTTGAGGCTGAAACGAGCAACAGCACAGTAAGACCCAATTGCTGGCGGCTGTTGCCTACCGCCTTCTTGAGCCGATAATCATTCAATCGTCGCTGCGATTGTCACGGGTTTAATATCATTTACGTATTTCAGCGAAGGTTGCATTCAGCACTTTGGCGAGATCGGTAGGAGCAAGTTCAATATCTAGCCCACGTTTCCCACCTGAAACAAATATAGTGGCATATTGCTGAGCTTGGTCGTCAATTACTGTTGGTAAGCGCTTTTTTTGACCTAATGGGCTAATTCCCCCAAGCAAATATCCCGTTGTTTTTTGAGCGATTTGTGGGTCCGCCATTTCAACTTTTTTGACCTTAAACACTTTGGCAACCTGTTTTAAATCTAATTGCCCTGAAACAGGTGTTACGGCCACGGCTAACGTTTTTTGATCGCCATTGAGTGCGACTAACAAGGTTTTAAACACTTGCTTGGCATCTAACCCAAGTTTTTGTACTGCTTCATCACCAAAGTTACTTTCATTTGGGTCGTGGTCATAAGGATGTAAAGTGAAGGAAATTTTTTGTTTTTCGAGTAATTTAACGGCTGGGGTCATTTTGAGCCTTCTATTTATGACTTAGTTTCGCAAATATTCTACCAGACTATTTTCACCAAACAGGTGTAACGCACCAACAGCAACCACATAGTTACCATCAGGAAGTGACCTAAGTTGTTCGCTCCAATTCGCGTTTCGTTGCTTCATCAATACTTGGTAAATATCTTCGCTAAAGGTATTGGGTAAAGCGGTACGATTATTGGGTTGGTAGTCTAGCCACCAGCCTATCATCGTTTGTAGCGAGCGCGCGTTTTCACGCCAGTGTTTCAATGAGTCTTGTAATAACGCTAACCCATTATTAGGCAAAGAAAGCAGCAATTCAACTTGAGAGGCGGTTCCTTCTAGTTCAATAATTGGTTTGAGTTGTGATTGCGCATTACGGATAAGTTGGTAGTCAATACCGTAGTGGCCTCTAAGCCCGAGTTCTTGGGCTTGGGTTGCTTGCAAAATCAGGGCGATTTGCCATGAGGGTAAGGCATCAAAGCGTTCGGGGGATTGGTGGAGCTCTAAGCAATATTGTTGAAAAAGGTGATATTCATCAAGAGTGAGTCGTTGTTCGACAGGGAGAAGTTCGGTGGTATCGCTAGGAAATGGGGAGTGAGTTTCAGTGATATCCGCCTCAACGATCAAGGCATCTGCGAGATTAAGTTTATCTAATAATGTGGCAGACAAAGGAAACATATTTTCTGTTCCCATATGGATGCTACCCACAACGTGCAATTTAAGATTTTTTGATAGCCGAATATCAATGGCAGGGTAAGGGTAAGCCGGAGCGGTTTGCGTATGAAGCCAATTTTTTAAATTTTCGAACAGTTTACCCACGATTTCGCCCCTGTGTTATCTCTCATTTTATTAGGTTAAACAATCTAGCCGCAATTTGCGAATACTCATCGCGAATTGCGCATTTTTTAGCAGATTGATGACATCGTGGAGGCGAAAAAATGCCCCTGTCAAAGGGGCATGGTAGGGTTAATTATTTTTACTGATACCTTTAAATACACTGAGTAACGTGAACAAACTAAAGGAACTAAACACCATTTCGATACCAATTAGGGTTGTCAGTAAGGTAATTGATGTAATTGGGCCATTACCGATAAGTAAATAGGCAATAAAGAAATCTAACAGCCCAATGATGATTTGTAACCAGCCACCCGCTGAGCTAATTTGTTGGAAGCCGACATACAGCCGAATGACCCCACCCACGATAAATAAAGCCGCCACTAAAATAGCCAAAGCTACCAAACTTTGTAACGGGTCTTTAATAAACGAGTAGCCGACAATGATATAGATAAGGCCAATAACAAAACCAAATAACCGGGACCAACCGGTATAGATCACGGTACTTAGAATGCTTACAATCGCGCCAACGCCCCCAATAATCAGGAGCACCCCAAGTACGGTACTAACGGCAATGCCTGAAATCATTGGGTTGATAATGCAAAAAATTCCACCAGCCAACAGTAAAATGGATAAGATCACCAAAAAGGTACGTTGCTTTTTAAACTCTTCGCCTGCAAGTTTGGCGAGTTTTTCACGATCAATATTAAGCATTTTGTACTCCAAATATTAAGTAACTAACTATTTATAAGTATAGGCTTAGCTTGATATTAATGACATAAAAAATAATGCGATTTTTACTTAGTAAGAAAATGAAGTGTTGTGGTGACAAGGTTTCGATATGAACAGCATTCATCATTAAAAAGGGAGGAACTCATGTTCCTCCCACTTTTGGGTATTATTTCTCAGGTTTAAAGCGTAATAAGCGGTTTGCGTTACTGACCACGGTAATGGATGATAAAGCCATTGCTGCGCCTGCAACGACAGGGTTAAGTAAAGTCCCGGTAATTGGGTATAAAATACCCGCGGCAATTGGGATACCTAAGGTATTGTAAACAAAGGCCCCAAATAAGTTTTGCTTCATATTACGCAGTGTTCCTTTCGAAATAGACACTGCATCGGCTACACCATGTAAGCTTTGGCGCATCAGGGTAATCGATGCCGTTTCAATAGCGATATCACTGCCGCCGCCCATCGCAATACCAACGTCAGCTCGGGCTAGAGCAGGGGCATCATTGATACCATCACCCACCATCGCAACTTTGTGGCCTTTAGCTTGTAAGGCTTCAATCGCGGCGGATTTACCGTCTGGCATGACGCCTGCTATTACCTCATCAATACCCGCTTCTTTGGCTATCGCATTGGCAGTTACTGGGTTATCCCCGGTTAACATGACTAATCGGAAACCTTGTTTATGTAACCGCGCCAGTGCGCTTATGCTATCTTCACGCAATGGGTCACGGATAGATAACAGCGCGGCAACTTTACCATCAACAGCCAGTAAAACAGGCGTTACGCCTTGAGTGGCTTGTTGGTGTAATGTTTCTTCAATATCACGGGTATCAACATTATTTTGCGCTAACAGTTTTTGGTTACCTAACAAAATAGTTTGGCCGTTAATTATTGCACTAATACCTAACCCAGCTAAGGTTCTAAACTGCTCATTAGCGGGTAGTGTTAAGCCTTTTGCGCGATTTAAAACAGCGCGGGCAAGTGGGTGATTAGAGCCATTTTCTAATGAAGCGGCAAACTGTAAGGCGGTATCTTGTTCGAACCCATTAAACACGTGGATATCCGTAACTTGAGGCATGCCTTCAGTCAATGTGCCTGTTTTATCAAAGACAATGGTATCTAACTCACTGGCTTGCTGTAATGCATCCGCATCCCGAACTAACACGCCAAACTCAGCCGCTCGGCCCACGCCAGAAATAATCGACATTGGTGTTGCAAGGCCAAGCGCACAAGGGCACGCAATAATTAACACGGTTGTGGTGATAACGAGTGCGTAAGTAATCTGTGGTGCAGGCCCAACAAAGTACCAAATTGCACCTGAAATTAAGGCGATAGCTACTACAATCGGCACAAAGACGGCAGAAATACGGTCAGCAAGCTGGCCAATTTGTGGTTTACTACTTTGTGCTTGGCGAACAAGGTGAATAATTCGAGCTAAAGTCGTTTGGCTACCGACAGCCGCGGCACGAAATAGCACGGTACCATCCTGTACCACAGTACCTGCATGGACTTGATCCCCTTTACTTTTTTGCTGTGGGATCGGCTCACCCGTTAGCATGGCTTCATCTAACCAAACCTCGCCTTCGATAATTTCACCATCAACAGGGACACGGTCACCAGTTGCTAAGCGTAAAACCATCCCTTTTTTGACTTGCTCCAGTGGCATATCCACTTCGCCTTGCTCTGTGACAACACGGGCAGTTGGCGGTGTCAGGTCTAGCAAGCGTTCAAGGGCTTTTGATGAACGTTGGCGAGCTCGCTGTTCTAGGGCATGACCAAGGTTAATAAGACCGATGATCATAGCACTGGCTTCATAATAAAGATGGCGAGCTTGGTCTGGGAATAACTCAGGCCAAATATTCACCACAATCGAATAAAGCCAAGCCGCTCCTGTTCCTAACGCAACTAAGGTATCCATAGTGGCGCTGCCATTTTTCAGGCTTTGCCATGCATTACGATAAAAGTGCCCACCTGCAAATACCATTACCGCAAGGGTTAATGCACCAATAGTGAGCCAAATGGTATGGTTTTGCTCAGTCAGCACCATGTTATCGCCCATCATCCCCCATACCATCACAGGGATACCAAGGGCAAGAGCTAATGCAGATTGCCAGCGGAAGCGGCGCATATTGGCTTGCGCGACTTCTTGTTGGCGCTCACGGCGTTTGGCTTCATCTTGAATGATCTCCGCGCCATAGCCTGCTTTGACAACCGCGTCGATTAAATCATTTGGTTCAGCAGTTCCGGTGACTAAAGCACTACGCTCAGCTAAGTTGACACGTGCATTTTCAACGCCCGGTACGCTATTTAAGGCTTTCTGGACTTTGTTGACACAACTGGCACAGGTCATGCCATCGAGCAGTAACTGTATGCTGTCATCCATTGGGCTAATTTCAGGCTGTTCACCTAAATCAGACTCTTGTGCCGGGATCTCACAGATTGCCGCTGAATCAGCTTCCGGCTGTTCAGTTGTGGTACTCAGCGGCTCAGTTTTTGGGTGAGATTCATCCACAGTGGCTTGGTAGCCAGCGGCTTGAACCGCAGCAATTAAGACGTCTACGGAGGCCGTACCACGAACAACAGCGGTTTGGGTATCGACAGTTGCGCTTTCAACACCATCAACCGCTTCTAGCGCCTGCTGTGTTTTAGCGGCACATTTCATGCAAGTTAGACCCGAAAGGGCTAAAGTGATCGCTTTTGTTTGAGCCAGTTCTGCGTTGTAGCCTGCTTGTTGAACGGCAGCGATTAACGTTTGCGCATCAGCAGTGCCATATACCTTGGCGCTAGTCGTATCGACAACAGCAGCGGCGACACCGTCAACCTCTTCGAGTGCTTTTTGTGTTTTACCCCCACATTTCATACAGTTGAGGCCAGAAAGTTGTAATTCGATATCTGGGGTTGTAGCCACTTCAGCTTCATAACCTGCGTCAACGATGGTTTTAATTAAATCAGCCACATTGGCATCACTTTCCATCACGGCATAATCGATAGTGACTTTTAAGTTAGTGACATCACCGCGCCCTTCGAGCGCTTTAGTGACTGAGCCGACACAGTGCATGCAGCTTAGCCCCTGTAATTTTAAAATAATCATGTTACTCATTTTGCAGCCTCCAAAACCCGTTTGATGTATTGGGTCTATAACTTTATCTACAATTAGGTCTATAATTCGACAATGAACAAAGGTTACACCTTCCAGCAAGGTTAAGGTCAAGAGGAATTATGAATATTAGTGAAATTGCCAAAAAAACGGGCCTAACTGCAAAAGCTATTCGTTTTTATGAAGACAAAGGGCTAATTACACCGCCTGAAAGAGGGGAAAATAGCTACCGTTATTATCAGGAGCGTCATTTAAACGAACTCGTATTGCTTAAACAGGCAAAAGATGTGGGTTTTACCTTGGATGAATGTGGCGAGCTATTAGGTTTATTTCGTGATCCAACCAGACATAGTGCTGATGTAAAGACGACAACGATAGCTAAGATAAATGAAATAGAGCAGACAATTGTTAAATTGTCTGCCATTAGAGATACATTACAAGAGCTTGTGGACGTATGCCCTGGGGATGATGGTGCAGATTGCCCAATTATTGACCACCTGGCACGTGGGTGCTGTCATCATGCGAAGGCTTAACCTGCAAGGTGATACCGTCTACTGCGATGACCACCACTTCTGTATTGGCACTTAATGGCGTGTCGCTATAGACACGCCAACTGCCATCCGCAAGGCGTACACGGCTAAAACCTTCTTCAGTATCTGACAACAAACGGCTTTTAACACCGATGAGTTGATGGCTAATTTGGTTGACGTTATCTGCCTTATTTTTTTGCCTATCCCTCAACCAGTTGCGCCATAACACAGCAGAGACAACGGTAAAAATGGCAAATAAAATCCCTTGCCACTCCCAACCGATAAATGGCAGTGCCCAAGCGATAACCCCAACAAGCACCGCAGCAATACCCGACCATAAAAGATAGCCTGCGGTACCAAGAAGTTCACCAATCAGCAATAGCCCACCAAGACACAGCCAAAACCATGCGGGTTGAGCACTGATAAGCTCTATCATTCTTTTACCTGCTTTTTCATGGCACTGGTTTTCTTGCTTTCGCCGATTAGCTCCGTAATCCCACCAATTGCGCCCATTAAATTACTGGCTTCTAATGGCATCATGATGACTTTGCTGTTTTCGGCAGAACCAATACTGGTCAGTGCATCGGTGTATTTTTGCGCCACAAAGTAATTAATAGCCTGCATATCACCAGCGGCGATAGCTTCAGATACCATTTGTGTCGCTTTTGCTTCCGCTTCCGCGGCTCTTTCACGCGCTTCGGCTTGTAAAAATGCCGATTGTCGTTCCCCTTCGGCTTTGAGAATTTGTGACTGTTTTTCACCTTCAGCTTTTAAAATTGCCGCTTGGCGGATCCCCTCGGCCTCAAGAATATCGGCACGTTTAGTACGTTCAGCCTTCATCTGCGCATTCATCGCACTAATCAATTCTTTTGGTGGCTTCACATCACGAATTTCGATACGGGTAATTTTGACCCCCCAAGGGTTGGTTGCTTCATCCACCACGTGCAACAAGCGGCTATTAATGGAATCACGTTGTGACAACATTTCGTCTAGTTCCATGGAACCTAATACGGTACGAATATTCGTCATGGTTAAATTCAGTACCGAAAGCTCAAGGTTGCTAACCTCATAGGCTGCACGTACTGGGTCAACGACTTGGATAAAGCAGACCGCATCAATAGTGACGTTGGCATTATCGCGAGAAATAACTTCTTGAGATGGGATATCAAGGACCTGTTCCATCATATTGATGCGACGGCCAATTTTGTCCATAAATGGCACAATAATATGTAAGCCGGGTTGCAACGTACGGGTATAGCGACCGAAGCGCTCAACGGTCCATTGAAAGCCTTGCGGTACTGTTTTAACACAGGTAAAAACAATAACGACAGCGACAAAAATGATAATCGGTATTGCACCAAAGGCGAACAAGTCCATATTTAACCCTTAATTAGTAAAGTAATGAATATACTTGGCGACGGTATTTACTGGCAATTGCATCACCGGTTCCCATTGCAGACATAATATCCATCATGGTTTTTCTTACTGCGCCGTCGCCTGCACCCAAGTCGGTACGTAAAAAGCTGAATAACATTTCCAGCGCTTCTTCGTTGCGGTTCACCTCATGCAGTTTTAGGGCTAATTGAACCGCTAACGTTGTATTTTGTGGATCTTGATTGAATTCATCTTGTAATTGCTGAATTTCAGGAGTGTCCGCAGCTTGCTTTAATAATTCAATTTGTGCGATTAAACCTTGGTAACGACTGTCTTTATCCTGTAATGGGACAGCTTCTAAAGTAGCTTGAGCGTCATCAACGAGATTTAAACCGATTTGGGTTTCTGCCAATAATAACGTGATGTCGCTATTTTTTGGGTTCAGCTGATGCGCTTCTTTTAATAATGGCAGCGCTTCTTGTGTTTTACCTTCTGCAATTAATTCAGCGGCTTGTGCTGCTTTCATTTCTTCTGGGCTTGGCAGCACGCGAGATAAAATTTCCAACACCACTTCTTCTGGTTGTGGCCCTTCAAAGCCATCAACAGGGCGGCCATTTTGCAATACATACACAGTAGGGATCGCTTTTAAGCCAAACTGGCTTGCGATCATTTGTTCTTCATCACAATTAACTTTAGCTAAAATAAATGACCCTGCGTAGTCGTTGGCAATTTTTTCCAACATGGTACCGAAATCTTGGCAATGAGGGCTACGCGGTGACCAAAAGTAAAACATGACAGGTAAATTCATTGATTGTTCAATGACTTGGTGTAGGTTGGTTTCGTTAATATCAATTATCTGAGCGTTAGCAAACATAAGAAGTCTCTTTTGAATTTGTTATCAATAGAATTTGTGAGCAATAGTAATAAAGTGGGGCTGATTTTGCTTTTTTCAAGCTTTTTTCCCCTGATTTGCCAGTATTTTATCCATTATTTTGTCAGGTAAAATACGTTTTAAGATACGCACTGCGACGGTTAATAACGTGACAGAATAGCGAACTTTAGGGCGCGGGCTTTCTAACGCATGGATCAGTTTTTCTACCACATGTTCTGGTGTTAAGGTGAAACGTGAAGCAATACCTGGGTTTTTAACGGGTTTATCTTTTTGTGTTTGTTCAACATTTTGAGTAAAAGCCGTATGAATCGGGCCCGGTTCAATCAAACTCACTTTCACCCCTGTTCCTGCCAATTCTAAGCGTAGTGCATCGGACCATGCTTCCAGTGCGTATTTGCTGGCAGCATAAGCGCCACGTCCGGGAGTTGAAATAACGCCCATCACTGAACTAGTCTGGATAATTCGCCCTTCATGGTGCGCTAGCATTGCAGGTAATAGCAAAAAAGTTAACTGATGAACACCAAAAAAGTTAGTGGAAAACTGGGCTTCAAGTTGTTCGCGGCTGACGCTATTTAATGGGCCATACACCCCAAAACCAGCGTTGTTGAATAATCCGAAAAGGCGGTGATTACAGAGTGTTAACACCGTTTGAGCCGCGGTTTCTATGCTATCCTTATTATCGAGGTCAAGGGAGACAGTGTCATAACCTAGCTCTTTTAGGCGTAAAATATCGCTTTCTTTACGGCAGGCAACAATAACATGGTAGCCACGCTGCCGAAGTGTCTGTGCAGCACAAAAGCCAATACCGCTTGATGCTCCTGTGACCAGGACTGATTTTTTGTTTCGTGCCGATGTTTGCATAACTTTACCTTGGTTTCATGCAACTGAATCTATTTCGGGTATAAAAGAGCGTTTTAGTACCCTTGTTTAACGTCTGTTTTATTTGCTAGACGGTAAAATATGTTCGAAAAGCTGTTTTTCCATAAAATCAGCAATGGATGGCTGGGCTTCAACGGTAGGGTGAATACCATCTTGTTGTATCCATTCAGGCTTAGTTATCACGGTTTCCATATAAAACGGCAGTAATGGAATTTGATTACTTTGCGCCAATTTCGGATAGACTTTTTCGAAACTTGTCGTATAACGTTTTCCATAGTTAGGTGGAATGCGAATTTGCATTAAGAGCGGTTTCGCACCGGATTGCACGATTTGCTCGATAATCTGTTGTAAATTAGCTTCGAGTTGCTCAACTGGGAGACCTTGTAAGCCATCATTTGCACCTAATTCGATCAATACCCAGTTAGGTTTGTTTTGTTCGAGTAAAACGGAAAGGCGTTCTAACCCCTGTGCAGAGGTATTCCCACTAATACTACCGTTAACAATAGCAACGGGTGGGGAAAGTTTCTGCCAACGTTCGGCAAGCAAGGAGGCCCAAGCCTGCTCAGCCGGTAAACGGTAGCCTGCACTTAGGCTATCACCTAAGATTAATAGCTTAGTTGACGCAAGTGCGTGCCCACTTGCAGTCAGTAACAGGAGAAATACCAATATATGTCGGCGAATAATATTCTTGAAGTTCATCATCTCATTAAACGTGTTGGTCAAGGTGAACATGAACTGACTATATTGCAAGGTGTTGAGCTAATTGTCGAGTCCGGGCAAACAATTGCTTTAATTGGGGAGTCAGGTTCGGGGAAATCAACCTTGTTAGGGATTATTGCGGGGTTGGATGACGGTTCCAGTGGAACGGTTAATTTATTAGGTCAAGACCTTACTAAAATGGACGAAGAGCAGCGGGCACGCTTACGGGCACAAAGTGTCGGTTTTGTGTTCCAATCCTTTATGTTGATCCCAACCTTAAATGCCATTGAAAATGTACAACTTCCTTCTTTGTTACGTGGCGAATCTGAGTCTGAAAGTTATCAACACGCGGCGAGTTTACTGACGGATTTAGGCTTAAAAGATCGCCTAAAACATATGCCACCACAGTTGTCAGGGGGTGAGCAACAGCGTGTTGCACTTGCTCGTGCCTTTAATGGCCGCCCACAGATTTTATTTGCTGATGAACCAACGGGAAATCTCGATCGCCACACAGGGGATAAAATTGCAGATTTACTGTTTGATATGAATAAACAGCACGGGACGACCCTTATTTTAGTGACTCACGATAACGAGCTGGCTGCGCGCTGCCAACGCCGTTTGCGCTTGGTCGATGGGCAGTTGAGGGAAGAAGCATGATTTGGCGTTGGTTTTGGCGTGAATGGAAAACCCCCTCGTTACTGATTGTTTGGCTTGCACTCACCCTTGCTGTTGCTTGTGTACTGGCTTTAGGGCGAATTAGCGATCGCATTGAAAATAGCATGAGTTACCAAAGCCGTGAGCTATTAGCGGGTGACTTAGTTTTACGATCTTCTCATCCAAGCGACCCAGCATGGTTACAAGAGGCCCAAAAAGAGGGTTTAACGTTAAGCCAACAAATATCATTTTCTACTATGGCTTATGCGACAGAAGATGAAGACGCTCGGCCACAACTGGTGTTAGTGAAAGCAGCGGATAAGGCATATCCATTATATGGCGAGCTCATCACAGAACCGGCTGGGTTAATCCCGACAAAAGGGGAGATACTAGTCGCACCACGGTTATTAGAATTATTGAACCTCAATGTAGGGGATAACATTGATATCGGAGATGCGACGCTAAAAGTTTCGGGTAAGTTAGTACAAGAGCCTGACAGCGGTTTTAACCCGTTCCAGATTGCCCCAAGAGTATTGATAGCAATTGAAGATGCACCATTAACAGGGGCAATTCAATTAGGTAGCCGGTTAACTTATCGCGACATGTTTGCCGGCGATCGCCAGCTTATTGATGCATTTCAACAAAAATATGAGCAAGATCTGCGAAATGATCAACGTTGGTATACATTAAGCGAAGATAACGGCGCAGTAGGGAAAACGTTTCAACGTGCTCAACAATTTTTATTGTTGTCAGTTTTATTAACCCTGCTGCTAGCCATTGCTGCGGTCGTGGTTTCAATGACGCATTATTGCCGCAGCCGTCATCAACTAATCGCAGTATTAAAAACTCTAGGCGCAGGGCGTAGCGCATTACGTCAGTGGATTATTGGGCAGTGGTTAGTGATTTTAACCGCTGCGGCTTTACTCGGCTCATTATTAGGTTTGGCTTTTGAAGGCATTTTAATGCAAATCTTAGGGGCTATGTTGCCGAAGGAATTGCCGCCTGCGAGTTTGATGCCTTGGGTTTGGGCGATTGGTACATTATTTATTATTGCGATTATTGTTGGCAGCCGTCCCTATTACCAGCTGATGGCAACTCAGCCTTCTAGAGTATTACGTGAAGATGCCAAATCACCCGTTTGGCCGCTATATTACTATCTGCCGATTGTTATTTTAATTGTGGTTGGCGGCTTATTTGTGTTTGCTGGCGTTAACCCTCTGCTGTGGTCAATTTTGGCGGGTATTGTCGTGGTTGCCGTTCTACTTGCGCTGATTGGTTGGGTAGGCTTATGGGGGCTACGCCATATTAAGTTCCGTCAATTAAGCTTGCGTTTATCTGTTAGCCGTCTATTGCGCCAGCCGTTGCAAACCATCACACAAATGAGTGCTTTTTCGTTGTCATTTATGTTATTGGCGCTGCTGATTTTAGTGCGTGGTGATTTGCTTGACCGTTGGCAGCAGCAATTACCCGCAGATAGCCCGAATTATTTCTTGATTAATATGAACCAGTCACAGCTTGAGCCTGTTACCAAGCTATTAGCTGAGTTTGACGTGAAACCCACAGAGTTCAACCCTGTGGTGTTAGCGCGTTTAACCGATATTAATGACCAGTCAGCGATTGAGTGGGCGGATCAACGTGATCCAAATAATAATACGGTACGACGTGAATTGAGCTTAACTTGGCAATCTGATTTAGCGCCAGCCAATGTGGTTGATGAAGGGACATGGCCACCGAAAGCGGGAGAAGTCTCAATTGAACAAACGGTCGTTAAAGAACTCGGGTTGAAATTAGGCGATAAACTTACATTTAACGCAGGGGCTCAGGTCTTCAGTGCGACAGTCAGTAGTACTCGTACGGTTGATTGGGAAAGCCTGCGACCGAACTTCTATTTTATTTTCTCTGAAGAAAGTCTTTCTCAAATGCCAGCTACTTGGCTGAGCAGTTTCCACTATGAAGGCGATGGGCAGCTATTAACGCAACTTAGCCGTCATTATCCAACCATTAATGTGCTCGATACTGGTGCAATTATCACCCAAATTCAGCAAATTCTTCAGCAAGTGAGCCAAGCCTTAGAAGTGATGGTGGTATTGGTTATTTTCTGTGGCTTGTTACTGCTGTTGGCACAAATTCAAGTGGGAATGAGCCAGCGAGAGCGGGAGCTTGTGGTATACCGAACGTTAGGCGCCAGCAAAAAGTTAATGCGTAGAACATTATGGAGCGAATTTGCATTACTTGGCTTAATGGCAGGGCTTGCGGCGGCATTTGGGGCAGAAATTGCATTATGGTTGTTGCAAAGTAAAGTGTTTGACTTCCCTTGGCAGCCAGAATGGCGTATGTGGGTATTATTGCCTTTGTGCGCGGCAATTCTATTGTCTATTTGTGGTAGTTGGTTAGGACTGCGTTTATTAGGGACGGGGAGTCAGCACCGTCGTTTACCTAATAGTTAAATGCTCGTCATACTTCGAGTTGCATGGTCATTGACTGCGCTTAGATAGGTTGATCTACATGCAACTCGAGTTATTTAGAATATGGTGGTATTAGGGAAATACCTTAATACCACTATTTATTGAATATTCTAAAAACAACCTGTTTTTCAGTAAAATAACTGTCTCCAATCCTTCATAAAAGCTTCATTCATCGACGTTATGATTCCGCCATCAATTATTGATAGCCTTAAAATGGAAACATAACAATGCAGAATAACCATTCGATTAAACGTAAACTGGGCTCGTTATCTTTATTGGCTGGTTTAATTTCATTTAGCATCACCGGGTTTGCACAACAAGAAGTGCCAGCAACGTTAGCGGGTCACTCCATTCTTCCAGTTAATTCAACGGTTTCTTCCCCCGAAAATGCACCTTCAGACATGCAAGTGAGTGGTAAATTTACCACTGGCGTTCGTGTTGATAGTTTGGGGAAAGTGGAAGGTAAATCCGCAGATCGCCCAACAGGAATGCATATTCCAATCAAAGGCCAGCCACGTCAAGGGCACTCGGGTATTAAACGTATGGCGGATGGCACTTACTGGGTTTTAACTGATAATGGATTCGGCAACAAAGCCAATTCTCCTGATTCGATGTTGTATGTCACTCAATATGATATTGATTTTCAATCAGGTAATACAACGCCATTAAAAACGGTTTTCTTCCATGACCCCGATAAAATTATCCCTTTTCATATTACGAATGAGAGCACAAAAGAACGCTATTTAACAGGCAGTGATTTTGACCCTGAAAGTTTTCAATTTGCGGGTGGTGCTCTATGGGTTGGCGATGAGTTTGGCCCTTACCTAATCAAAATGGATTTGGATGGCAAAGTATTAGCTTTATTTGAGACACAAGTAGATGGAAAGAAAGTCGTTTCTCCTGATCACTACCAAATCACAACACCGGGTAAACCCGCAGATAAAGTGAATTTCCAAGTCAACCGTTCAAAAGGTTTTGAAGGTATGGCGTCATCGCCAGACGGTTCTAAGCTCTACCCAATGCTAGAAGGGGCGATTTGGCTTGATGACAAACAAGATTATGAACATGTTGATGGCAAACGCGCAGCACGTATTCTTGAGTTTGATGTGAAAAAACAAAATTGGACAGGCAGAAGCTGGTTGTATGTCTTTGAAGACAATCAGAATGCCATTGGTGACTTTAACTTAATCGATGATACCCACGGCCTAATCATTGAGCGTGATAATGGTGAAGGTACAGCAGATAAAGCCTGCACGGCGGGAAGCAGTAATACTGAAAATTGCTTTAGTAATTTAGCTAAATTCAAGCGTGTTTATCGTATTGAATTTTCAGATAACAATATAGGCAAACCAGTAGATAAGCAGGCTTATATTGATTTAATGAATATCAAAGACCCGAACAATATGGCAAGAAAACCGCTTAATGACGGAGTGTTTACTTTCCCATTCTTCACTATTGAAAACGTGGATGTGGTTGATAGTGAACACATTATTGTTGGTAATGACAATAACTATCCGTTTTCATCTAGCCGTGAGCCAAATAAAGCGGATGATAATGAGTTTATCTTATTAAACGTCCCTGAGTTGTTAAAGCCGTAATTGATTTTGCGCCACCATTTAATTTTTTCGGTGGCGCAAATAAGCAGTATGTTTTGATCCAATATCTGGTCTTAAGCTTGTTTTCCCTTTGGTTTTAATTTTCCCGAGCTAATCACTCGGGATTTTTTATTTGTGATTGAGGGCTGGGGGCTTCATCATCAAAGTAAGGAATAAAATAACCACAACGGGAGCCGCGATAACCAAAAAAGCAGGGGTGAAACTTCCTGTGAAATCTTTTATTGCACCCGCAATAAAAGGTGCTAAGCAGGCAACCGTTGAAATTAAATTTACGACAGAGAATAGTTCTAAGTATGGGCCTCGGCCGAAATAATTTGACAGTAAAACACTGGATGCCAAAAAGGTCATGCCGTAGCCAATACCAACGCATAACACAAATAAAATAAGCCAAAGCCATGAGGTGGCAATACTGAGGAAAATGACACCTAATACCATGATAATTAGGCTACCGATTAATAGTTTCTTCGGTTCTAACCATTCGCCTGCGGCTCCACCAATAAACCTTGAGAATGCATTCACAAATGCCATTGTGCTTAATAATGAAACCGCCACTGTCATGCCAAAGCCGCGCTCTTCAATATGGGCGACAGCAAAACTGTTAACGGTGATACCACACCATAAAAACGAGGTATAAGTCGCAGCAATCAAGTAGAACTGCCATGTACGTAGTGCTCTGCCGACCGTCCATACTTCTGCAGTGCGATAAATAGGTTTACTTGCGTCACTAACTTGTTTTTGCATTACCTTTTTTGCGTGCTCTTGCTCTTTTTTACCTTCTCGTAGCATAAAAATTGTGATTAACGTGACAATGCTAAGATAAACGGCACATAGAACCCAATGCATACGCCATGAGCCTAATTGGTTTGATGCGTAAAAGTAAATCCAAGGGCCTGCAACACCCCCCAAGCCCCCGATGGTGAAATATAACCCAAAGGCAAGGGATTGTTTTTCAAATAGCCGCGAAAGTACATAAGTCCCCGGAACTGTGGCGAGTAAGGTGAAACCAATACCAATCAATGCAGTACCTAAAAAATAGGTGCTGATGGCTTGTGTGGAATAAAGGCTATAAAAGCCAGCAACAAAGACACTGGTGCCTAGCAATAAAGTGGCTCGTACACCCACTTTGCGGATTAACAGAGACGGGAGAAAACTCGCTAGCCCGCAAGTTAAACCCAGTAGCGTAAAACCAAAACCAGCCTCACTCCAGCTCCATTTGAGCTCACTAATCATCTCAGGTAAAACCACGCCAAGAGAGGTAAAGGTTGTCGCGGTGGCTAAAAAATAAACCAGCCCTAACAGAATAAGAATGCACCACTGATAAAACGGACTAAAAGTCTGCGAGGACATATTGACTCCAGTAATGCCGCACACCTTAAATCAGGATATTTGTTTTCTGGATGACGGCGAAAATAGCATAATGCCCGAAAATAGTTTCGGGCATCGAATCGGGCTATTTTCCCTATTTATTGATGAGAGTACCAGTCTAATTTTGCATTTGCCCACTCAATGCCACTTTTGTACTCATTTGGCAAAAGTGGGATCAAAGCCGCCAGTGTGGCAGATAATTGGTGGCAGTCACGATGGGAAAGGTTTAAATGACCCACTTTTCGGGCAGGGCGTACCTCTTTTTCATACCAGTGAAGGTGAACGAGGGGTAAGCTCAGCCAGTCTATATTTACATCAGTGCCGATTAAATTGACCATCACGGCAGGGCTATATACCTCTGGAGATGGCATTGGCAGGTTTAAAATAGCACGTAGATGTAACTCAAACTGGCTAATGGATGCGCCATTTTGTGTCCAATGGCCGCTATTATGTACTCGAGGCGCAATTTCGTTAATCAGCAAGTTATTGCCCACGACAAAGCATTCCATTGCCATCACACCGATATAACCAAGTTCATCCATCACTGCGCTGAGCATGGCTTGAGCTTGTTCTTGCTGCGGATTAGTTGACTTAGGGAAGGCCACACTGGTACGCAAAATGCCTTCTTGGTGTAAATTATGGGTGATCGGGTAAAAAACGGATTCCCCCGCTGCATTTCGGGCACCAATGACAGACACTTCCGCGTCAAAAGGGATACCTTGTTCAACGATGCATTCACCATAAATTTCAGCAGGCAGGTCTTTTTCATCACCAGGGCGAACACGCCATTGACCTCGCCCGTCATAGCCACCAGTTCTGCGTTTTACAATGAGAAACTCACCGAGTGTGGCAAACAGCTCAGGCCATTGTTCAGGGGATTCTAATAATGCCCAAGGTGCAGTAGAAAGTTGTAAGCTATCAAATAAGCTTTTTTGTGGAAACCTATCGGCTAAACGTGGAAAAATATCACGGTTAATAAATGCATTATGGCGAGCTAATTCTTTTGTTAGCGGGGTTTCTGGCCAACGTTCAATTTCAGCGGTGATGACGCTTTGCTGATAAGGAACCGCTTCAGGTTCTGCATCAAGCCCTACAGGAAAAACAGCAATGCCTAATGGCTCACCCGCTTGACGCAGCATGCGGCCGAGTTGGCCATTACCAAGCACACAAACGGGTTTCATTATGCTTCCCTCGGGTCTGGGTTGTTTAGCACATCATTGGTTTGGGCTTCTCGCCACGCCGAGAGGCGGTTGAAAATAGCAGTATCACTTATTGCTAATACTTGAGCGGCTAAAAGTGCTGCATTTGCGGCACCTGCTTTGCCGATGGCGAGTGTGCCTACAGGGATACCTTTAGGCATTTGCACGATAGAATATAAGCTGTCAACACCACTTAATGCAGCGCTTTGTACAGGAACACCAAAAACAGGGACTAATGTTTTAGCGGCGATCATTCCTGGTAAGTGAGCAGCGCCACCAGCACCTGCAATAATCACATCAAACCCATTTTTTTTCGCATTTTCAGCAAAGGAAAATAATTTATCCGGGGTGCGATGTGCAGAGACGATTTCGACGTGAAAAGGGACTTGGAGTTCTGTTAATACATCAGCTGCGTGCTGCATTGTCGTCCAATCACTTTTCGAACCCATAACAATGGCGATTTTTGCCGCAGATTGAGCAGGAACTTGGGCAGTCATTTGGTGCTTTCCTGTATTGAAAAAAACATCACCCTGAGGTGGGAAATTGAATTGTCTCGATCATATCATGGTAAAGCAGCAAGGAAAACGTTTGCGTGATTAATAAGTAAGCAAACAGTTGTGGCGATATATTAAAAATGGTTCGTTAGGCAAAATTACTCGAAAGGAAAGAAAATCAGTTCAATACCTTGCTCGTTAATTACAAAGGCGGAACCTTCATAGTGCCAAGCACCTAATACACCCCGATAATGCAACTTGCCTCCAATATTTACTTCATGAATGGCAGGGCGGTGAGTATGACCATGGATCATCCATTGCGCTTGGTGCCTTTGTAATGCATCAATAACGGCTTGTGAATTGACGTCCATAATCGACTCGGCTTTCATGCTGCTTGCATACTGGCTATTTTGGCGCATTTTTTGCGCGATACGGCGACGCACAAAAAGAGGGAGTAACAAAAACAGCCGTTGAACCCAAGGGGTATGAACTTTTTTACGGTAATTTTGATAGGCAGCATCGTCAATGCATAATGTATCACCATGCAGAATTAAAATGCGCTTGCCGTAAAGTTCGAGCAATGTTTCCTGCGGGAGTATGGTCATGCCACACTGTTTCGCATAGCGTTGACCGATTAAAAAATCCCGATTTCCATGAATGAAATAGCAGGGAATTCCACGGTCAGTGAGTTGTTTGAGTTCGTTGGCAACTTGTTGATGTAGCGGATTGTTATCATCATCGCCCACCCAATAATTAAAAAAATCACCGAGAATATATAGGCTTTCGGCATGGATGGCTTGCTGTTGAATAAAATTAATAAAACCGGCGGTGATCGCCGGTTCATCTTCACTCAAATGCAAATCTGCAATGATGTAAGTGGACATGCGTTCAGGTTTACTCGCTGACAGTCACTTTTTCAATGATGACGTCTTCGCGTGGAACGTCTTGGTGGAACCCGCTGCGGCCAGTTGAAACACCTTTGATTTTGTCAACAACATCCATGCCTTCAACGACTTCAGCAAATACACAGTAGCCCCAGCCATCTGGACGCTCTGAACGGAAGTTCAAGAAGTCGTTGTCAACAACGTTGATAAAGAATTGTGCTGTTGCTGAATGAGGGTCGTTAGTACGAGCCATTGCCAAAGTACCACGGGTATTTTTTAAACCGTTGTTTGCTTCGTTTTTAATAGGCGCTTTAGTGTTTTTTTGTTCCATTCCTGGCTCAAAACCACCGCCTTGGATCATGAAACCATTAATAACACGATGGAAAATGGTATTATTGTAAAAACCTTCACGGCAGTAAGTTAAAAAGTTTTCGACTGTAACGGGTGCTTTATCGTCAAACGTTTTGATAACAATGTCACCGTGATTGGTATGAAATGTAACCATAATAGCTATCCTGAATAATTGTTTTTTGTGCGCTAACTTGCGAAAGCGTTGAGATCAGCACGTTTATATCACAGATAAAACCTGACTTGAAGCGGAAGGAAGCGTAGTCGACCGTTTATAGCATAATAGATGTGTATTAAACCTAATCAATAAACTGAAAAGGAAGCGGGTAAACCCTTGCATTCTTAAGGTGATCGGGGTTCAATAACATGATATTTTATCGGTAGAAATCGATAATCATTTTTCAAATAAATGGAAAAGTTCAGATGCTACAAATTTTTAATACACTAAGTCGTCAAAAAGAAGAGTTTAAGCCCATCCACGCAGGGAAGATTGGGATGTATGTGTGTGGCATCACTATCTACGACTTGTGTCATATCGGCCACGGCCGTACATTTGTGGCATTTGATGCAATTAGCCGCTATTTACGTTATTTGGGTTACGACTTAAATTATGTACGCAACGTCACCGATATTGACGATAAAATCATCAAACGTGCAGCAGAAAATAATGAAAGCGTCGAAGCGCTAACAACGCGTATGTTGGCTGAAATGCACAAAGATTTTGATGCCTTAAATATTTTACGCCCTGATAGCGAACCACGAGCAACGCGTCATATTGGTGAAATTATTGAATTAACCCAAAGCTTGATAGAGCGTGGTCATGCTTATGTCGCTGCGAATGGCGATGTGATGTTTGAAGTCAAAACCGACCCAAATTATGGTCTGTTATCTCGCCAAGATTTAGAGCAGTTGCAAGCAGGTGCTCGCGTCGAGGTCGCTGATGTAAAACGTAATCCAATGGATTTCGTCTTGTGGAAAATGTCTAAAGAAGGCGAACCAAGTTGGGAATCCCCATGGGGTTTAGGTCGCCCAGGCTGGCACATTGAATGTTCGGCAATGAACAGTAAAACGTTAGGCAACCATTTTGATATTCACGGTGGCGGCTCTGATTTAATGTTCCCACACCATGAAAATGAAATTGCTCAATCTACCTGTGCTCATGATGGCCCTTACGTGAACTACTGGATGCACTCCGGTATGGTCATGGTAGACAGAGAGAAAATGTCTAAATCTCTCAATAACTTCTTTACTATTCGTGACGTACTTGAGTATTACGACGCAGAAACAGTGCGTTATTTTCTGTTATCAGGCCATTACCGCAGCCAATTAAACTACACAGAAGAAAATTTGAAGCAGGCACGTTCAGCACTTGAGCGTATGTACACTGCATTACGTGGTACAGATAAGTCAGCCGTACCTGCTGGTGGTGATGAATTTAAAGCACGTTTCATTGAAGCGATGAATGATGACTTTAATACACCTGAAGCCTATTCGGTATTATTTGATATGGTTCGTGAAGTTAACCGCCTGAAATCAGAAGATATGTCAGCAGCAAATGGTATGGCTGCACAATTGCGTGAGTTAGCAAGCGTGCTGGGTTTACTAGAACAAGACCCAGAAGTCTTTTTAAAAGGCGGCGCACAAACTGAAGATGATGCGGAAGTGGCAAAAATCGAGGCATTAATTCAACAACGTCTAGATGCACGTAAGAATAAAGATTGGGCGCAAGCGGATGCGGCTCGTGATGAACTTACTGCCATGGGGATTGTGCTTGAAGATAGCGCACAAGGAACTATTTGGCGCCGTAAGTAAGTTTTACATTTAAAAATTAGCCCGTTAACAGTACTTAGCGCTACCAGCACTAGGTAATGTTAGCGGGTTTTTTATTGGTGTTGGCTAAATTTGAAAGAACTTACGTAATGGAGCGGTAATAATCGGATCACGTAATATGTAATTTAAACCGATTGATTAGACTGTTAATTGCTAACTAAGGAAAAACAAATGGAATCAAGCCGCAAGGACAATAATACACCACCACCCATCCCAATCCGAACAATGAGTCTTGGGCTAGGCGCTAATACTGAATATAAATCTGCAAGGGCTAGAATATCGGATAGTATGAGTCACATTAAAAATACCACCGTACCTACGCCTCAGAATACGACATCGACAAGATCGAGTATTTTTATTAGGGATCTGATTACTGGTTTTTTTTCGAGGCAAACAGTCAGCCATCAACAAGATGGAACTATAGCCCCTCGTTATGCTTTTAATTCTAGAACGGTTGATTCAAACCCAGCGGTTGAATGGGGTGCTGCTACTTCAACACTGGCTACTCAATCAGTAAAATATATTGATAACTTTAATAAACTAGAAGAATTCACGAAACTGCAAAATTTCCAATATTGTGACCAACAAAAAGTTAAAGGCGCTCGTTTTTCTGATATTAAAACGGCTAAAGAAACGCAAGTTTGTATCACGGATAGTGCCGGTATTCAGATTGGCTTACCAGCAAATAGGGTAAAAGTTGGTGATGATAATTTATTTATTCGGTCACAATATCCTAAAAATATAGAGAATCAGTTACAGATGTTATATGAGAATAGAACCCCTATGCTATGTATTCTATCGTCTAATATGGATATACAGGGACGAACGTTACCGCCATATTTTCGGGTGAATGGTACGTATGGCAGGATGAAAGTTAACACAAAAGAAATTCAGCCGGGTGATGGTAAGCCAAATAAAATTGGTAGTTTAAATGTAAAACACTACAGTATGAAGCTGACCTATGATAAGAAACCCATTAATATTCCAGTTATTCATGTTGAAAATTGGACTGACAAAACAACCGCAAGTACGAAAGAATTAAAAGAATTAGCTAAGTATATGGCAGCTGGCATTGAGGAAAAAAGGCAATTTTATAAATTTGCTGGTAGCCGAGCGATCAATGATAAAGATAAATTGTTACCAATCATTCACTGTGCCGCTGGTATTGGTCGAACAGGGCAAGTTGCAGCAGCAATGCAGTTAATTAAACCTAATAATAAACTGAGCGTACAGGAGATTATTATGGATATGCGTAAAACGGGTTGTGACAGGATGGTTCAAAACGAGGAACAATTTAAGGGATTGCTTGAACTTGAAAAATTATTAAATGATGAAAAATTAGCACAATAAAAGTTATTGAAATACCCCCCCAATTAAGGGGGGAATGAAACTTAAATTGGTGTGATTAAGCGATACTCGCCATTTCTTGTTGAGCTTCTTTAGGTGTTGCTTTTTTGACAATGGCATAAAGCACACCTGAAACCACCGTACCAGCCACTATCGCGAATAAATACATCAATACATGATTAATAGCTCCGGGTATTAACAGCACAAATAAACCACCGTGAGGTGCCATTAGCTGAATACCAAAGTACATGGATAGCGCCCCTGTTATTGCGCCACCAATAATGCAAGTAGGAAGAACACGAATCGGGTCTTTGGCGGCAAATGGGATTGCACCTTCTGAAATAAAACATAAACCGAGAACAAAAGAGGCTTTACCCGCTTCGCGTTCAGCAGGTACAAATTTATGTCGTGCTAATAGTGTTGCAACACCCATTGCCAGCGGTGGCACCATCCCCGCTGCCATAATTGCCGCCATTGGTGCATAGGTTTGTGAACTTAATAGACCGACACCAAAGGCATATGCCGCTTTATTGACAGGGCCTCCCATATCCGTACACATCATCGCCCCTAAAATTGCGCCTAAGATCACCGCATTAGTCGTCCCCATGGTATTTAGCCAGTTAGTTAGCCAATCCATTAACCACGCTACAGGGTGACCAATAACATAGATCATGGCTAAACCCGTAAATAAAGTGGAAATGAGTGGCACGATTAAAATTGGTTTTAACGCTTCCATAGTTTGTGGCAATTTTAATCGGGTGCTAATAAAGTGAGCACTATAACCCGCAAGGAAACCGGAAATGATCCCGCCTAAGAAACCGGCGCCTAAAGTGGTTGCAAGTACCCCACCGACTAAACCTGGGGTTAAACCCGTTCTGTCGGCAATGGAATAGGCGATATAACCGGATAACACGGGGACCATTAAGGCAAGGGCAGTTTGCCCGCCAATGAGGCTAAGCGCCCAAGCCAGTGATCCTTCTACATTGGATGCATCTAAGCCAAATGCAAATGAAAGCGCAGTACATAATCCCCCAGCGACAACCATGGGGAGCATATATGATACCCCGGTAAGTAAGTGTTTATATACTCCGCGTTTTTCGTTGGATTGGCTTGATTGTGATGAATTTTTTCCATTTTGTGGTGTGAATATATTCGCTTCTTTTACTGCTCTATCCATTTCTTGTGCTGTTTTCTTCAATGCGGCACTGGTGGAGGTGCGGTACATGGGTTTCCCCGTAAACTTATCCACATTGACTTCGATATCAGCTGCGACAATGACTAAGTCAGCTTGTGCAATTTCTTCTGGCGTAATTTCATTCCCAACCCCGACAGAACCACGGGTTTCAACTTTGATATTCCAGCCGCGTTTTTTTGCTTCAGCTTCAAGTGCTTCTGCAGACATATAGGTGTGCGCAACCCCTGTAGGGCACGCTGTAACGGCTAATACAGAGTACGATTTCGTGTGCTGTGGCTCACTGATGTGTTGCTCACAAAGTGCGGCTTCGTGAATTGCGGATGTTAGGAATTCAGCAGGTTGCCTAACAGCGATATCGGGGTGACCGAAATAGATTTTTTTATCTGCACAATTAAAATTTTCAGGTAACTCGGTATCAAAACAAATCACAACATCTGCATCAGTAAGTTGTTCAGTGAAGGTGATATTTTGTGAGGCAGATATATTCTTTAAAGCATCGATGGCTAGCCAGCAAATAGCAGGGCCTTGCTGGTGGCTTGGAGCGATTAATATTTTCATGTTTTTTATCCTCATTCAGCCGTAAACGGTTGTAAGTCAACCTTTGTCATCATATGTGCAAGTTGTGCTCGGTCAGTGATACCGACATTAGGTTGAGAGACTGCGAGCGCGGAGATAGCGGTAGCTAAGCGTAGTGTGTGCTCACTTGTTTGCCTCATCATTAACCCATAAATTAATCCACCAACCATTGAATCCCCTGCGCCAACGGTACTAATAACGTCACATTCAGGTGGTTTAGCAAACCAAGCGCCTGATGAATTGACCCACATAGCGCCTTTTTCGCCTAAAGAAACTACTACATGCGCAATACCTTGTTGGCGAAGTTGATTCGCGGCATCAACGATATCTTGATGAGTTGGGAGCGGTTTGCCTGCCCAAATTTCAAGTTCACGATGATTAGGTTTTACTAACCAAGGAGAAGCTTTGAGCCCAGCGACAAAGGCTTCGCGGCTACTATCAAAAATGACACACATACACTGTTCTCTAAGGCGTAACATCCATTGAGTAAAGTCTTTTAAATCAACTCCTTGAGGCAAGCTCCCACTGACGCAAATCATATCAAACTGACCTGCCCAGCTAAGTGAGTCGGTGACGAAACGTTGCCAGTCCGCTTTAGTGACACTGAAGCCTGAGAAGTTAAAATCGGTAACTTCGCCGGTGTGCTCTGTCAGTTTCACATTGATACGGGTGCGGCCTTCAACAACTTGAAAGCGGTTAGCAATTCCTGTTTCGCTGAAAGCTTTTTGGAAACCATCTTGGTTTTCTTTGCCCAAAAAACCACCAACAGTGACATCAATCCCTAAATTTTTAAGTACTTTGGCCACATTTATGCCTTTTCCAGCGGCATGAAGCCCAGCCGTTTTGACTAAATTCACATCACCTCGATGAATATCAGGTAATAGCCCAACCAAATCATAGGCGGGGTTCAAAGTGATAGTGGCGACTCTTCTGCTCATGCGATTTCTTCTCCAAGACCTGAATTAATTGCCTCACCGATGGTAACGATGGCTTCTTGTGCATCTATGCCTTCTGCGTGAATTCGTAAACGGTGCCCACATTTAGCGCCTAAACTAACAATTTTCATTAAGCTACGGCCATTTACGGGAGTAGTAGTACCATCAAGATTACTGACGGTAATCGTGCTTTTGAATTGCTTAATGGTGGTAACTAACTGGGTGCTAGGGCGCGTATGTAACCCATGTGGATTAAGAATGGTGAAGTCCTGAGTGATTCCAGATGTACTCGTATCCGATGATTCGTTTTCTGCGTGTGAGTTTTCACTGCGCAATAAACCAATTAGGCTGTTAACGTTACCATCATCGGAAATTAGATTTACTTCTTTATTTTTCAATAACTCATTAATTTTTATTAAAAAAGACTCTATTTGATAGTTGGCATAAGAAAGGGTGATCAGGGCATTGACTGGGTTATCTTGATAGTTAAATGGTTTTTTTACGGTCGCTATTGCAATTGCATTCTGAATATTTCCAATAGGGCTATCACTTAACCAAATACCTTGACCTAAATATGAAGGTGTTTGAGTGAGAACTTGGGTAATGAAGTCGGTGCTAACAGCTTGGGCGTTTTGTAGGTTAATAATATTCTGTATTTTTAATGTGTTTATATTATCAACACTGGCATTAACGGTGACCATAGAGTCATCAAGTTTCACCGGTTGAGTTTGGCGTTCACCCATTAGAAGTTGTTTTAAGGCTTCGGGAGTGTTTGCTTTGGCCATTGCATCCGCTGTGTGTTCATCACTGATTATATGGGTTAATTGACGAAGTAATTCGAGATGTTCGTTTGATTGAGCGGCAATGCCAATAACAATATAAGCAGTTTGGTTATCACCCCAATCAATACCATCAGGGAATTGGAAAACAGCAAAACCTGTTTTCAACACTTGGTCTCGTGTCTCTGTTGTCCCGTGTGGGATAGCGATGCCATTTCCTAAAAAGGTAGGAGCTTGGGTTTCTCGGTTAAGCATCCCTTGCGCATAACCGCTTTTTGCATAGCCAGCATTTTCTAATGCTTTAGCGACTTGTTCTATTGCATTTTTTTTATCAGATGCAGCAGCTGCAAGGTGGATATCACTTATTGGTAAGTTAAACATAATTTCTCCTGATTATTATTTATAGACGGATCAGCCAGAAGACTTGCAAGCGGACCTGATTATTTGTTAATCATGTTATCGTTAACAAGATTAGCTGAATCGTTTAGTCTTGTCTATGCAGTTAAGGTGTGAAATACAAAAAATGAGATCTAAGTTAAATTTTTTTAAGGGGTGATTTTCGCATTTTTTATCTGTTTTAAGTTAAAGCTGAAGTGGTTGCTGAAGGTTTTTATTTATATAAAACAATAAATTAGCTTTTCAATATATTTGATTGCTTAAATGCTTAATACAGTAAAAATGATTTAAAGAAAAAATTCTTCTAGAACTTCAAAATGGCTTTGTCAGTCTTGTAATAAATCAGAATATTTTGAATCAAAGGGAGGGGGAGTGCATTGTTGATTCTAGAAAGGAGGTAAGCTGAAATTTTTCAGCTTACCTAATTGTATCTATTCTACAACTTTGATTTTTTCGCTGCCCATTGAAACGATTTTACCCGCTACAATTTTACAGCGTTTGCGTGTTTCGACCACGCCATCAACTTCAACTAAGCCATCTGCAATCATGGCTTTTGCCATTGCACCGCTTTCAGCCCAGCCTTCAATTTTTAGCAAATCACACAGTTCGACGTGTGGATGGCCATTTAAATTGAATATATCCATGATAACTCCAAAATTACATTAAATATCGTGGTACTCTTCACATGCCTGAAAGGTGTTTTGAATTAAAGTTGCAACAGTCATTGGGCCAACACCACCAGGAACTGGGGTTATCCAAGCGGCGTTTTTCGCGGCTTCGTCAAAATCGACATCCCCTGTGACTTTGCCGCTCTCTAAACGATTAATACCGACATCGACCACAATCGCCCCAGGTTTAATCCATTCACCAGGAATAAAATTGGGTTTCCCCACAGCGACGACAACTAAATCAGCATGGCGAACATGGTGTTCTAAATCTTTGGTAAAGCGATGCGTTACTGTTGTGGTGCAACCTGCTAGCAGAAGCTCTAGGCTCATTGGACGACCAACAATGTTGGATGCGCCAATAATGACGGCGTTTAAACCATAAGTGTTGATACCGCAACGCTCAAGTAGAGTAACAATCCCTTTGGGAGTGCATGGACGAAGGCGTGGCGCACGTTGGCACAAGCGACCAACATTATAGGGATGAAAACCATCGACGTCTTTGTCTGGATGAATGCGCTCAATGACTTTGACGTTATCAATACCCGCAGGTAATGGAAGTTGAACTAAAATTCCATCAATTTCAGGATCTTGGTTTAAATCATCAATTAGCTTGAGTAATTCAGCTTCTGTCGTTGTATCTGGTAAATCATAAGAACGTGAAATAAAACCGACTTCTTCACAAGCACGGCGTTTGCTGCCGACATAGATTTGTGAAGCTGGGTTAGCGCCGACTAAAATAACGGCAAGACCGGGAGCACGTTTTCCCTGTTCTAAACGTAATTGTACTTTTTGGGCAACTTCCTGCCTAATTGTCTGCGCAATCGTTTTCCCATCAATAATTTTTGCTAACATCTGTAACTTAATCCATATATGAGACACGGTAATGGCTCTATTTTGTCAGAAGTTAGCGCCCTTGTCAGTTCAAACTATTACATAAAATGAGCATATAGTTATTTTAGTAGCGAAAAGCCATTGACTCAGCGCTCAGCAACCGTATAATTCAACGCCATCAGCCAGATAGGCTGCCCGCATTATCAATGCGCCCTTAGCTCAGTTGGATAGAGCAACGGCCTTCTAAGCCGTAGGTCACAGGTTCGAATCCTGTAGGGCGTACCATTAATTTTCAATCAATTACTATCATTTAAAATTCTCCACTTTTGCTAACTGGGACGTATTTGGGACGCAAGTACCGAAAATCGTGTCTATTTGCTTCGCATGTTCAGTTAAATGATTAGGTGCTAAATGAGCATATCTTCTCACCATGTCAACCGATTTCCAGCCGCCCATCTTTTGTAGAACTGAAAGCGGGACGCCAGACTGAATCAACCAATTCGCCCATGTATGCCGGAGATCATGAAATCTGAAATCTTCAATTCCAGCTTTTTTAATCCTGCATACCAAGCGTTATTATCATCAACTTGCTAGGGGTATTGCTGGTTATTGCCTGAAATCTGTATCTATCCTAGTATTTGTTTTCTATACAACTGGAGGGGGTGATATACATAATTGGCTTGGGTACTTAATATATTTCTCTATTATATTCGCTATAGCAAAATGCACTATGACTATAGCTCCAAATGCCAACATTCCAGGATGATGTTTTATCAATGAAAAATGGAGATTTTCAATGAAACCATGGAATCCTTGGGTTGGGATGACGGTGTTAGTCGTAATCATATTTCTAATAACGCATTGCACTTTGACTATGTTCCCAGGCTATGTGCCTCCAACTAATTAACTTTAATTTGCACTTCCGCTAAGCTAACATGACTGAAACTAATTGACGGGATGGTGAGATGAAAGGATACATAGTTGCTAGCTTGTTAATGATTGCCTGCTCTGGTTTTTATGCACATTCTAGTAATGGTATTGACCCATTAGTAGCAGATGGAAAAAGGTCTAATTATGGTGATTGGGATTTTCTTTATGCTGAAAAAATGAACTATGATTTATGTAAGCTATCAGTAGAGGCTATTTATACATCTGGCGCAATCGATCATAAATTGACATCAATAACTCATTTTGAAAACGCGCACACATTAATAACACAGACACCAAAACATGTAGTTAGGATTGATTGCAACGGACATGGTGGAAATATAATGATATTGACCGCTGATTATATTGTTCAATAGTTAATCTAGCATTAAGAGACTCTGAAATTAGTGGCTCGTCACTGGCTGGCAATACTCTAATAATGCCCATGAGATAAAAGTAACCACAATGCAGATAAGTATTGCGATACCTGCAGGACAATTTGGTCCTCTGAATAAATATCAATAAGTTACAGCAAAGAAAATAGAAAGAAAGCTACGAGTACGTAGCTTTGGTGAGTATTTATAGTAATTTAAATAACATTCGTTATTCTAGATAAGCCCCTCAGTGCTACAGCATGAATTACAGGTGAGACGCTTGTACAGCAGTTACCTAATACTGATAATTTATATTTTTTTGCTTGTTCAGAAATAGCAGTAAATAGGACGCAATTTTGAGTCATCATCCCGCATAATTCGATATGGTTAATATTATGGGTTATAAGCAAGTCATTGAGATTTGTTTCATCAAAGGAATTACCATGCTTTTTAGTCACAATCAAATGGCCTGGAGATAAGCTAGTGAGTTTAGAGATAAGTTCACAACCATCTGTTGTTTCATCAAAAAAAACGGCTCCTTGTGGTGATAAGTGTTGAATAAAAATCACAATATCACCAGTTCTTTCATACTCTGAAATTTTATTGGATATATGCTCCAAAGTAGTATCAATATTCCATAAGGGAAACCGACCATCAGAAAGATAGTCATTTTGTGCGTCAATGACAATTAATGCCTTGTCCATAATGCCTCATTGATTTTAGTTAAGTTCTATTTGAATATGAAATAGGACGATAGAAATTACAATAATTTTTTAGTGTTAAATATCAATTATAATCGGCAAGATTACAGCAAGGGTTAAGCCAATAACGGTGAGGTTACGCTAAGGTTTAAAGAGATCACAGTGATCGTTAGTAATAAAAACAATGTGTTGCTGCCTATTGCCATTGGTCACTGAAACGATGACCAATTATCATTATTCTGGTTTTGTGACAAAATTAAGCATTATCAATAGATTATATCTACATGCGGTATAATCCCGCATGTGGTCTACTGCAAACTATCTTATTGTGTTTTATCTATTTCATTAATTCTCTTTAAAGCACGAGAGATTACGTTATTAGCGTATTCCATTGAGCTAAGGTAGATAATATTATTTTTATCAAATCCCGTTCTGTTAAATTGAAACCTTAGACCTGGAGTGTAAATGAGCAGTTTTGCATTTTGAGAAATTAATTTTTCTATGTCTGACTCTGTATTATCAGGGTAAACTTCCCAATCTAAGTTAATTTTGTTTATCTTATTTTGTAGGGTTGAAACATAGTTATCAACTGTATAACCCATGGGAACGCTGTTCTTCCAAGTGTAGGGCTTCGGCTATAGATTAAATAAATTTTATTCTTTTCCATTTCGCTCCCTAAGATAAATCCCATATATGAAAATGATTATTATACTCATTAATGTAGGTGTCAATTTTATTGTTACCGTCACTTGTTTAGTTTTAGTTACTTAGATATAGCTACGAGCTTATGACCTGTCAGAAAGAAAACAATGTAATCGCTACAGGCACTATGGGTGGTTTAATGGTTATCAGCTAACAGGAGCGCGGATAGCTACCTACCTTTAACTGACCCTCTTTAAGATGACCAGATCATTTGCTCCGAAGTTACCGAGGCAATTTCAAATATATCTATAAAATTTTAGTTACTTGTGTGCTCAATTAATTCATAGTTAATCTACTAACTTGTTGTGCAATGACACACTTATTGAGGCGCAAATATGATTATACGTTGCTATAGTGGCAAAATAAGCGATAACAAAATAGATGAGCTGACCAATTTATTGTATAGATGCGTCCTTGGTGGGGCTAGTGTTGGGTATACTGACGCAAAAGCTCAAATAGAGGATATGAGAAATTATTGGGTTGGTGTTAATCACTCTTTATCAACAAGTAATTTTAAGCTGATCTCAGTAGAGGTAGACAATAAAATTGTTGGTGTCGTTGGGCTTGAGCTATGCATAAAACCAAATGGTAAACATCGAGGGGAAATTTGTAAGTTATTGGTGTTACCTGATTACAGGCGCAAAGGGCTAGCAAGGAGACTAATGCTAGCGGCTGAGCAAATAGCATGGGAAACAGGATTGGCACTTTTAACATTAGATACAAATACCAAAGGAATAACTGTTAGCTTATATAGTTCTCTAGGATGGCAGGTTAGCGGTGAAATCCCTGAGTTTGCTCAATCAGTTAATGGTGACCTTGAATCAACTACCTTCATGTTCAAGCTAAAGCCTGAAAATGAAGTTTAAATAAGATTGGTTAATCACTGCCGTCATTTGAAATCGCACTAGTGTTAATTTTACGGTTCCGTTTGAAACGGAGTTGTGGAAAACACGAGTAGGGGGCTGGTTGGAGTTTCATTATCTGCAATAAAAGCTTTAACTGATGATGTTTTTGCAATGTTGGTGGTTTTGGGAAAATAGAAGCTTAAACCTCTTAATTTTTGAGTCATAAAATAAAAAGGGGGCATAATACGAAATTTAATGAATTTAAAGTATTTATAATCAATTGGTTATGGTTTTATATTGAATCTTGTAGGCCTTTAACCCTTCTTCGTTCAACTGACGTCTAGCTATATCAGTTTCTTAAATGTATTGATTATCATGGAAACGCGACTGTTCATCATGCGCCAGTCAGTTAGTGCAAAAAATCAAAGTAGTTCATAAATAATATATGCGATTTGACGTATGTATTATTTATGTGTAATTTAAAGAAAAGATTGAAGAGGTACACATGGAACCATTACAACTGTTTAAAATTTTAGGTGACCAAACAAGGCTCGATATCGTGCTGCTTTTGAAAGCAGCTGGTGAACTGTGTGTGTGTGATATTTATACGGCTTTAAATCTATCGCAACCAAAGACATCTCGGCACTTAGCAATGCTAAGAGAGTCAGGTCTTCTGTTAGATTCAAAGCATGGCAAATGGGTTCACTATCGCTTATCTCCGGCATTACTACCATGGGTAAAAAGCATTATTGATGTCACCTATGCTACAGAGAAAAATAGAGTGTCAGGCTTACTTCAAAGTTTGAATGCAAAAGAGATAAATAATCATTGCTCTTAGTGATTTTTTAACTAAACGCATATGAAAATTCGTATATGTTGATTCAATAAGTATTAAATACATATAGTCGATAAGGCTTATTTTAGAGGAGTAAAAGGTGCACGAAAGCACCTTTTAAATGAGGTTGTTATGTTTATTGCCGCATTCATTTTTATTTTAACGATCACCTTTGTTATTTGGCAGCCCAAAGGACTGGGTATTGGCTGGAGTGCTACAGTCGGGGCTGTATTGGCACTGATCTTTGGTGTGATCAGTTTTCAAGATATCCCGATTGTTTGGAATATTGTGTGGAATGCCACTGCGACATTTGTTGCAGTAATTATTATTAGCCTACTTTTAGATGAAAGTGGTTTCTTCGAATGGGCGGCATTACATGTTGCTAAGTGGGGCGGGGGTAAAGGAAGATTACTATTCAGTTATATCGTGCTACTTGGTGCAACGGTGGCGGCTTTATTTGCCAATGATGGTGCAGCATTGATATTAACGCCCATTGTGATTGCGATGTTATTGGCACTTGGTTTCAACAAAGGTACGACATTGGCATTTGTTATGGCTGCCGGGTTTATCGCAGACACAGCGAGCTTGCCGCTGATTGTTTCGAACCTCGTGAATATCGTTTCTGCGGACTTCTTTAATATTGGATTTACGGAATATGCATCGATTATGGTGCCAGTGGATATTGCAGCAATTATCGCAACGCTCGTGATGTTGCATTGGTTTTTCCGTAAAGATATCCCTAAGCAATATGATGCCACTAAATTGAGTGCACCTGCTTTAGCTATTAAAGACATAACGACGTTTAAAGCAGGCTGGCTTGTATTAGTGTTATTACTTGTTGGTTTTTTTGTCTTAGAGCCTTTAGGTATTCCGATTAGTGCGATTGCCGCTATTGGCGCCTTAATTCTTTGGGTGATTGCGGCCAGAGGCCATACGATTAATACCAAAAAAGTATTACGTGGTGCGCCGTGGCAAATCGTCATTTTTTCCCTAGGTATGTATTTGGTTGTTTATGGCTTAAGAAATGCAGGGCTAACCGATTATCTTTCTGAAACGCTCAATTATCTTGCTGATAAAGGACTATGGGTAGCAACGCTAGGCACTGGATTTATTACGGCATTTTTATCATCCATAATGAATAACATGCCCACGGTATTAATTGGGGCTCTATCCATTGAAGGGAGTGAAGCGACAGGGTTAATTCAACAAGCGATGATTTACGCCAATGTGATTGGTGCAGATTTAGGTCCTAAAATTACGCCAATAGGGAGTTTGGCGACATTGTTATGGCTGCATGTTTTATCACAAAAGAACATGACCATTACATGGGGATATTATTTCAAAACAGGGATTATCATGACTATCCCTGTACTCATTATCACACTCGTTGCGTTAGTGCTTCGACTTTCACTGTTAAATTAAAGGTAACCCAATGAATGAGATTACCATCTACCATAACCCCAATTGCGGTACTTCGCGCAATACCCTAGCCATGATCCGTAATGGTGGGGTTGAGCCAACGATTATTTATTATCTAGAAACGCCACCAACTAAAGATGTGTTAATAAAACTTATTGCCGATATGAAAATTACGGTAAGGGCATTATTACGAAAAAATGTTGAGCCGTATGAGCAATTAAATTTAGAACAAGATAGCTATACTGATGACCAAATTATTGATTTTATGTTGCAATACCCAATATTGATTAATAGGCCAATTGTCGTCACGCCGTTAGGCGTAAAGTTGTGTCGGCCTTCTGAAGTTGTGTTAGATATTTTGCCTCAACCTCTTACAAGTGATTTCATCAAGGAAGATGGTCAAATAGTGATTAGTAATCACCATGTAAAACACAAAAAAGAATTAGGTTAATTAGTTTAAAATCTAAGAAAGTTGAGTGTTTTATCTATGTAATTAAATAAAACTTGTTCTAGGGAACACAATACAACTAACTATTATTCACGTTAGCTATCGGTTCCCTATTTTCTTGCTAATCATCTCATGGAAATCTAGCTCTGAAGTGGCATAGTGATATACATTTCAATAGCTTGATTTAAAGTTTTGATTGATCGCATTGTTTGGTTAAATTGTAATATTACTTCATCAGATGTATTACCAGTAAGGAAGTACTCTTCTAGTAATTTACATTCTAATGCGATTTTTTTAGCACCAATAATTTGGCTAGAACCTTCTAAACGATGACAATAATGTGCTAAATTAAGCCAGTCTTGTTTTTCGAATAAGCGTTCTGCTTGCTGTATATCTTCTATATTTTCTTGAAGACTCGTTTGAAGTAATTTATTTAATAACTGTTGGTCATCCTGAGTCAACTGCATTAATGCATCTAAATTAATTAAACTATTTAACATTGGTGGAATGGGCTCTTCTGTATCTTCTTCTATTTGTTGAAGGGTGCAGCGTAATAGCAGGGCTTCAATCTGAGATAGACGTAAAGGTTTAAATAGGCAGTCATCCATACCCGCCTCTATACAGCGTTGGCGTTCTTCTTGCCTTGCATCTGCAGTTAATCCAATAATAATTAGAGTTTGGGGGGATATTTCCCGTAGTTGCCGAGTTAATTCTAACCCATCAATATCAGGCATATTACAATCGGTAATTACTATGTCTATTGCATTTTTTTTCCATAATTCGAGGGCTTGTTTCCCGCTCTTTGCTTCAGTGACATGATGACCAAATCTTGTTAATTGACGTACTAATAGCAGGCGATTTGCAGGATGGTCATCAACGGCAAGTATTCGTAAGCGTTTATTATTTTTTGTGGTCTTATAAAGTGTCGGAAGCGAAACTCTAGTGTTTTTACGATGCTTGACGGGGATATCTATTAAAAATTGAGTGCCATGCCCTAATTGGCTGTATAATGTAATAGTCCCATTCATCATGGATATAAGTTGCTTACAAATAGCTAAGCCAAGACCTGTTCCTTTATGTTTACTGCTTGATTCAGCTTGGGTATAGGGGGAGAAAATCAATTCTTGTCTGTTCTCTTCAATTCCCATTCCTGTATCAGAAATAATGATCCTTAAAATATTTTCCTCATGGTTTTGGGGGAGATAATTAATGATAACTTCAATAGTTCCTTCGGTAGTAAATTTAATAGCGTTGTTAAGTAGATTGGAAATAACTTGACGTAGTCGAAAAGCGTCAATATATATTTCATCAGGATGGATAGCATTAAGATGATAATGTAGAGAAATACCTTTTTGTTTAGCTAATCCTTCAAATAAACGGACAACGGGAGTTGCTAATTCATTACTTTTTACCCACTCAGGGACGAGTTCCAGTTTTCCTGATTCAATTTTTGCCATATCTAAAATATCGCCTATAAGTCCCATCAATGATAATGCGGACTCATACGGTATTTGAATTGATTCTGTTATATCATCTTGCTGATTTTTATTCGTGGCGGCTAATTCTAATAACCCAATAATTGCGCTGATATGGGTACGAATTTCATGGCTCATGATAGCAAGGAAATTGCTTTTTGTTTGGCTTGCATGTTCTGCGCGTTGGCGAGCACTAGAGAGCTCGATAAGGAGCTGTTCATGTTCAGTTATATCTTGCCAACTACATATAAGGCCAGAGATATTGCCTTGATTGTCTCTATATGCGACGGCTTGATGCACTATGACCCTTTCACCCATTCTATTTTTTATTTGATAACGTTTAGGCGGAGAAACTAGCCTATTAGGCTCATCGAAAAGAGAATGAAATTCTTGATAAATTGTCGATAGCGGGTGTTGTTGTGATGTCAATGAAAGTTGTTTTATGTTTTCATTATCAGGGCTGAAAAAACTCTCCCATGCTGAATTACTATTTATTATTGTTCCGCTTTTATCAATGACATAAATAGGAACAGGAGTACCATTATAAAGAGTTTCTAAGAATATAGCCTGTTCTTGTAAGCGTTTTTGTGTATATTTTCTTAATCGAATTTCACGATGTAAATAATAATTCCATATTAAAGACGTAATAATAAGAATAGTGGCAATGCAAGCTAATGTGTAGAACTCGGTGCGGTATACTGTCCATGTATCCATTTTAACATCTGGTGAGCCTAGCCATTTATTAGTTAATACTGATATATCTCTCGGCGGAATAGATGCAATCGCTTTATCTAATATGCTATATAACTCAGGCTGGTCACGTCCTACGGCAAACGATATATAAGCTGTATCCTCGCTTAATTGTTCGCTGATTTTTAATCGACTACGAAAATATCGGTCAATCATATAGTGAGCGCTGATAAGATTCTCGATGGTACCATCTACTTTTCCTTCATTGACCATTTGCAAAGCAGTATAGGTATCTTTAGCTTCAACTAATTCCACTTGAGGATAGTTCTTTGTTAGCCAGTCGTGAATTGCATTGTCAGGGGTAATCGCAAGTTTTGCTGTCTGAGCAATTTTTTTGTGGGCTAATGGCGTGTCTCTAACAATTAAAACAAATGGGGGAAGAACATAAGGACGAGTAAATAGTAATTTTTTATCATTTCTTGAATTTTTTGTAATTGAAGCAATGAAATCCCCTTTATTTTTTTTCAATAAAGCAATCTCATCTTTTTCAGAGCTTGCTTCAATGACTTTAAAATTAATATTTGTTTTGAAATGGATGAGATTAAGTATATCTGCAGAAAGGCCATGAAATTGTTTTTGTGAGTCAAAAAATGTGAAGGGGGCATTTAGTGAATTAATGACGACCTTTAACTCGTTGTGTTGTTTTAGCCAATCTATTTCCTTTTGTGTGAATACCACAGATTGTTTTAGCGCCCATAAATCGGGTTTTGAACTCCAATGATGAAAAATAATATCATGCTGAGCTAATGATATTGAGCTTAAAATGATATCCACAGTACGCTTTAATTGCGCATTTTTAGGATGGAAGAGAAAGACTGGGCCAATATTTTCATTAGAGAAAATCTCAGCAGTGGATAATGTTGTTGCATAGTGGCGTTCAAGTAAAAAATTAGCCACGATCATTCTGCCTAGGAAATAATCATTTTCACCAAATGCGACGGAAGATAACGCATTTTGCGGTAAAGGAAAACGTTCAATTTTAGCATCAGGAAAATATTTTTTGATCCATTCATTGCTTGGATAGCCTTGAACGGTAGCAATACGAGCACCATGAGGTATGGGATGCTTGTTGGACATTGCCGCTTTTCGTGAAATAAGTACAGGATAATCAGGGATATATGGAGCACTTTTGAGAAAACCATAGCTCTCGTTTCTTTGTCTTTTGCCATCATCAGCTAACATATCTATCTCGCTATTGAGCAGGCCCTGTAATGCCATATCTCTATCGGGATAGTAGATGATTTTGAAACGCAAACCTAAGTTACGCATGATGGTCATAATGCTATCTGCAGAAATCCCTTTATAAATTCCTGATTCTAATACTAAATCAAAGGGGGGGTTATTAGGAGCGTAGACACCAATCGCTAATTCTTGTTTTTCTCCTAGCCATCTCCAATCATAATCACTTAATTCAAATTTTGATGGGAGAATTTCAATTTGGCTATAAAGTCTGACTTCATAAGGTTGAAATGCAGAAAATGAGCAAGGAAACAGACCAATAAGCAAGCAAACTATTAGGATTAGGTTACGCATCGATATATTAATCCAAATTATTGCGTTGAATAAAGTCGTATAGCTCTGCAATATTATGAAGATCTAATTTAAGCATTAGTCGTCTTTTATAAGTGCTAACAGTTTTATCGCTGATGCGCATTTGTTGTGCAATGTTAATGCTTTTCATCCCTTTAGCCAGTAAATGTAAGACTTGTAGTTCTTTTGTGGAGAGCTCGGCGATTTTTTGTTTGTCATTAAGATGATTACTAGGGGAAGCATCCATTTTATTCAGATTAAGTGGAAAGTAGCCATATCCATTTCTAATCGCATGAATTGCGACATGTAGTTCGGTTAAGTTATTGCGTTTGCTAATAAAACCACTGGCACCGACACTTGCACAGCGACGAATGTAATGGTCATCATCTTTTGCAGATAACACAAGAAGCCCTCCCGTGTAGTTATTTTTACGCAATCGCTGCATGACATCAATCCCATTAAGTGATGGGATATCTATATCTATCATGATTAAGTCGGGAGAGAGAGTTTTAGCAAGTTGGATAGCTTCATGGCCATCAGCGGTTTCCCCTACAATGGTCATGTCATCTTTTTCTAATAGTATTCTTACAGCAAGCCGTGCTACTGGATGGTCATCGACTATCAGTACTGTTTTCATGTTTTTCCCTTTCTGGCTAGTAAATTAAAGCGCGATGAACATAGGTGCAGGTGCCAAATGAAAAATTAATTGTTTTTTTATTAGTTTAATGAGCGTTTGAATTTGCTGCAATGTATATTTTTGTAATATTTATCTGTCATAAATTTAATAATTAACTTACATAAATTGCTTTTTTGTCTTATTACATTTTATGGCTATTCCTCTCAAAATACACCTATGCACTGTGGCTGTGTTCAGATGTCTCTACTGTTTTATGGAAAATACAATAGAGCCTTCAATTTTTAATAATTAGATTAGCCTAAACTAAACCTAGGAGGTGAATGATATAATTTTAATAGATAATAACGATCATGGAAACTAACTTTACGAAACTATGTTTTTCTCTATTTCACTACATAGAGTGTACCTAGCTATTTCTATTTGACAGATTAATAGCATAAGGATTAATAAGTTAATGGATTAAACAGGTACCATAGACATTAATGGGAATTAATGTGGTAGTGATAACCATAATATATTAATAAATTAAATATTTTAACACTGGGTTATATATTGATTCAGTAAAAAAGGAATTAGAAATGAAAAAGATTATTGCTACTGCTATTTTTGCTGCGCTTTGTGTTGGTCAAGTTGCTAATGCTAAAGACGGTACAGTTAAATTCGTAGGTGATATCGTGACTGCACCATGTGAGGTAGCACAGAACTCTTGGGACCAAACTGTTCAAATGGCTCAAGTTAAAACAGCTGCATTCGCAGATGCAGGAGCTAAATCAGCGGATAAAAAATTCCAAATTAGCTTGCTGAATTGTGATGTGGCTCAATTCAAGAATGTTGCAGTTTCATTCGCGGGCCAAACTAACGGAGATGACGCAACTCTTTTAGCACTTGATGGCGGCCAAGGCGCAGCTGAAAACGTTGGTGTGGCAATCTATGATGGTAAAGGTAAAAAATTGGCTTTAGGTACAGCAACAGCTGATACTGCATTACAAGTTGGCTCAAATACTCTTTACTTCTCAGCAGCTTATGTTTCTACTAAGAAAGATGTGAAAGCGGGTTCTGCTAATGCAACAGCAGACTTCAACCTGACATATAAATAATATTGATTTCCTTCAGGCCACTATGTTGGTGGCCTGCTTTTTGTTCGAAGGGGATGTAATGATTCTTAATAGCCTTTTTATTAATAAGTTAGTACTTGTTTTTTTACTCATGTGTTTTAGTTTCTCTATTTATGCTGCTGGTGGTGTTGTTGTTGGTTCCACCCGTGTTGTATTTGATGGCTCAAAGAAAGAAGCTAATCTTAGTTTAAAGAATAATAATGATAAAAGTACTTATTTAATTCAGTCTTGGGTTGAAGATGCCTCAGGAAATAATAAGACTCCATTTATTATAACGCCGCCACTTTTTAAACTAGACCCTGTTAAAGAAAATATGTTGCGTATTGTACGTGCTGGTGGAAATTTACCTGAAGATCGTGAGTCGGTTTATTATGTCAATGTAAAAGCTATTCCTCCCGCTCCAGCTGAAGAAAGTGCTAATACTTTACAACTAGCAATTAAAACTAGAATGAAATTATTCTATAGACCTGCTGGCTTGAAAGGTAACCCAATGGATTCCTATAAGGCTTTAGTATGGAAAAAAGAGGGTGATAGCTTGCGTATAGTTAATAATACACCTTTTTCTGTCACATTAAGTGAAGTGAAAGTGAATGGTAGTGAAATAGATAAAGTCGACCTTGTCCTGCCAATGAGCAGTACTACCTATAAACTGCCATCAAAAGTAAATATAGGTGCTCAGGTAGTGTTTACAACTATCAATGATTATGGCGGCACTTCTGAATTGCAAAAAGCAATACTTCAATAAACAAGCAAAATATTAAATAAAATAATAACGTTTTAATGCATTTTATTATTGATTTTTTATAGGGAATTTTTTGCGCAATATATTTATTAGAGGGAACGAGGGAATGAACAAAACACGATATAGAAAGAATTTTTTGGCCTTCTCTTGCATTACATTGGGAATATTTAGCGCCTATCCTGTTTTAGCCAAAGAATTGTTTAACTCTCAATTTTTAGAAAATATTAATAGTAATAGCGTTGCGGATTTTTCTTTATTATCAAAAGGTGATGTAGACCAATTGCCTGGTGAGTATTTGGTTGATATTTATGTTAATGAACAATCAGTAGCGAAACAGAATATAAAATTCAGTACCAGAGAGAATAAAGCAAGCTATTCATCTGATAGCGTAGCACTTGAGCCTTGCATTTCATATGAGCAACTAGAAGCTTACGGTGTACGTGTTGAAGCTTTTCCACAGTTAGCACAATATGGAAAGGATCCCGTTCAATGCAAGCCATTCTCGGCTTTTGAGAAAATTATCCCTTATGCATCATCTCATTTTGATTTTAATCAACAGAGATTGTATTTAAGCTTTCCACAAGCATCTTTGACCAATTTAGCAAAGGGAACGATTGATCCGTCAATGTGGGATGAAGGGATCCCCGCACTACTAACAAACTATAGCTTTACAGGGAGTAACTCGACGAACACAGGCAGTCATATTAGTGATAAGTCGAGTGATAGCTATTTTTTGAGTTTACGTTCTGGGCTTAACGTGGGGGCATGGCGCTTACGCAATTATTCAACGTGGAACAGTAGTAATGGTAATAATAGTTGGAGAAATATTAATACCTATCTCCAGCGGTATATTGTTCAGTTGAAGTCGCAAATAATTATGGGTGATACCTATACACCTGGCGATATTTTCGACAGTGTACAGATTCGTGGTGCACAAATCGGTACCGATGATGACATGCTAGCGGATAGCCTGAAGGGCTATGCACCCGTGGTGCGTGGGATTGCGCGTACTAATGCGACGGTGACGATTAAGCAAAACGGATATACCGTTTACCAGAGCTATGTGGCTCCTGGCCCATTTGCTATCACTGATTTGTATCCAACTGCCGCGAGTGGAGACCTTGAGGTAGAAATAAAAGAGTCGGATGGAACAATCCAGAGCTTTATTCAACCCTTTGCGAGTGTGCCTGTTTTGCGTCGTCAAGGGCAAATTAAGTACGCATTTTCAGCGGGGCAATATCGTAATGGCCACAGTAGCCAGCGACCATTTATAACGCAGGGCTCACTTGTTTGGGGGATCCTAAATAGCTTGACCGCTTATAGTGGTGTGCAAGTTGCAGAACGCTACCGTTCTCTGGTACTAGGGATTGGTCAGAATATTGGCGATTTTGGTGCATATTCTTTTGATATTACGACAGCTCATAGTGAAGATGTAACACGATATGGTAATGGTTCTACAGGCCAATCTTATCGCTTACTGTACTCTAAATCTTTTGCAAATACGGGAACGGACTTTCGTTTATTAGGATACCGTTACTCAACGGAAGGGTTTTATACCTTCCAAGAAGCCGTTGAGCGTCGATATCAAGATTGGGATCTCGCAGATGATAGCCGCTATTCTTATCACCGACGCTATCGCCTTGAAGGAACATTAACACAGCAGCTAGGTAAAGACTTAGGGTCTATCTATTTTTCTGCTAACCGACAAGATTTCTGGAAAGGGCAAGGTAAGCAAACTCGATTGCAAGTAGGTTATAACAATAGCTGGGGTCCTTTAAATTACGGCATTTCATATAGTCGAGCAACATATCCAAACCAAAGAGAGACAGACCAAATATTCAGCTTCAATGGTTCATTTCCGCTCTCTGCGTTATTACCTAACACATGGGCGACCTACAATATGGTTAGCCAGCGCCATGGGCCAACAACTCACCAAGCGGGGATATCAGGCACATTACTTGATGACAATAACCTAAGTTATAACGTGCAACAAAGTTATGGTACTAAGGGGAAAGGTAATGGTGGTAGTGCAAGTCTTAATTACCGAGGCGGCTACGGTAATATGAACTTTGGTTATAACTATAGTAAAGATTCTCGGCAGTTAAATTATGGTGTTGAAGGTGGTGTTTTAATCCATGGGGATGGTGTAACACTTTCCCAACCAATTAATGAAACTGCAATTTTAGTGAAAGCTTCAGGTGCTGCAAATACCAATGTTACAGGCTATACCGGTGTTAAAACCGACTGGCGGGGTTATGCCGTATTGCCTTTTGCTCAAGCCTATCGATTTAACCATGTTGAGTTAGATACAAAAACATTGGGTGACAATGTGGAATTACAAGAAAGTGCTAAGAGTGTTGTGCCGAGTAAAGGGGCGATTTCTAGAGTTGAGTTTATTACTCAGATAGGGTACCGAGCTTTAATCACACTAAAACATAAAAATGGCACAGTGATACCTTTTGGTGCATCTGTACAGTTAGTTCAAAACAACGGGAAAGCGGTTAATAGCTCCATAGTAGGAGAAGGTGGACAGTTATTTATGAGTGGGTTACCAGAAAGCGGCAAACTGGAAGTTAAATGGGGACGTCAGGCAGCACAAAGTTGCTTTGTTAATTACCAACTACCTGTCAATTCAAAGAGTAAAGATACTATTGGCATTATTCAAACTCAAGCCGTATGCCAGTAATTAGGGGATTATAATGAGAAAGTTATTTAGCACTCGTATGTCCAAGTTATTGTTAGCTTCCAGCTTATTAACTTCTTCATTGCTGGTAGTTCCATATAGTGCATTTGCTAATAATGGTATTTGTCGACCACATGCTGATGGGCCAGGAAGGTATACCGCCACTCTTCAGGGGGATATCGGTGCGTCATTTAATAAAGTAGGAACAGAGCTTTTATCCCAGTTTACTTGGAAAGAGAATGGTTTTATTTATAAGGTAGAGTGTTTTTGTTTTCCAGCAAATACGCAGATTAACTCAACATATTATTGGGGGGAATATGCTGCAGGAATAACTCAAGGACATGCCCCAGGCTGGTACTCTGTAAATGAATACATAGATATTAGAACAGAAGTGGCAATTTGGAACGCTAATGTTGGGGGGATGCAATATCATAGAGTACCTTTTGGCCCCATATCTAACAATACTCCAGAAATGTGCTCCAATGCTGCTCGGTTAACTACAAGTGTGTCGAGTGGTGGCTCTGGGAAAATGGATCTTTATATAAAGAAAGCATTTGTCGGGAACGTTTCTTTTAGTATTTCAGATATATATTACCTTAAGGCATCATTAATTAGTAATACTTCAGGCCCCCCTATTGCACTAATTGGGTTGAATGTATCTGTGACTGCTCCACAGTCATGTGAAATTGATGCTGGGCAGAATATATCAATCTCTTTTAATGATACATCACAACAAAATTTTGTGAAGGCGGGTAAAGGTGAAATGCCTTCAGGCATGGTTCCGCAATCTAAAACATTAAGCATAAAATGCTCAAATATGGACGCTTATGCAAATTTAGATATGCGTTTTATTGGTGCTGCTGACCCAAATAGTACTACTGATGGCTTTAGTACGGATAATAAAGATATTGCTATTGCAATAGAAGGACCTAATGGTCGCTTAACACCGACTACAGGGAAACTCCCTTTACAGTTAGATAGTAATCAAAATGGTTCGGTAACTATCAAAACTTACCCTATCAGCAGTACTGGACTAGCCCCTGATGTAGGCAAGTATTCATCAATTGTAACCGTGCGTTTAGACTTTAGATAATAACAATGGAGATAATTATTATGAGTAAGGCAATGGAAAATAGTCGTAATTTCCCATGGTCAACAATGAAAAAAGCGGGTGTTTTATCATTATTGATTGCAGTTAGCGGTGCAGCACATGCAGCGGATATTACGTTGAACTTTAGTGGTAATGTAACAGTAACAGGGTGCGATATTTCAGCTAGTAGTAAAACAAAAGCAATTGCTTTCGGTACTGTGGATTTGGCGAAAGCGGCAGCCAGTGGGACAGGGTCTTCGGCCTTAAAAGATGTGGACTTTTCGTTAGATTTTACCAATTGCGTGAACCTTAAGAATATCAGCTTAGTGATGGATACAACCAAAGCTGTGACGGGATTTGCTGATTACTATTCTATCGATGAAGGTGCGGGGAAAGCTGGTGGCTTAGCGGTTGGTATTAAGGGAACAGATACAGCAAAAACTGTTCAATCACCAGGAAAAGAGGTTTTGTGGGTAAAAACAGCAGCAACAAATAATATTCCTTTTAAAGCCACATTATATAAAACCGGTGCAGTAACTGCGGGAGCAATTACAGGGCTTGTGAATGTTACTGTGAAATATAATTAGTATTAATTTTCTATTTAAAAATATTACTTCTAATAATATAGAACCAAAGGTTATATAAATGAAAAAAACTTTTGTATTAACGCTAATAAGCGCTATGGCAGGTATCGCTTTAATTTCAGGCGCACAAGCGGCTGATGCAACATTAACATTGAAAGCAACAATAAAATTGGCGGGTTGTGATATTTCAACAGGCACAGGTAAAGACCAATTAGTTGACTTTTCAGATGTTACCGTAGTTAAAAATGCGGTCAAAGGGAGCTCAATAGCTAAAAAAGATTTTAATCTGCAATTTCAAAATTGTGCAGATTTGAAGGGCATTGATGTTTCAATGAAAGGTACTGCTGATACGGATTTCGCCGGTGGAGAACTGTTTGCGATTGATAAAGGTGCAAATATGTCCAAAGGCGTTGGTGTTAAAATTATTGCGAAAACAACTGGTGGAGAAAAAGTCCAGAAGCCAGTCGGTGATACGGTTGTTTGGGGAAGTCTTTCAGGGGCTAGCGTGACTTTACCTTATCGTGCTGAACTAGTTAAAACGTTAGATACGATAACCGGGGGGGATGTTCGTTCAGTTGCCGAAGTTAGCGTAGCATATAAATAAAATATTAATAGATTGAATGGTGTTATAGATATTTAAAATAACTGATGGCATTGTCGTTTTATTCTCTTAAAACGACATGAAAATTTAATTTATCTACTTTTACTATAGAAGTGATTCAATAATTTATATGCATATTATAAGGCAATGATTAATTCAAGAACTAGCATCTTTATTCGTTAATTTTGATTTGCGATTATTATTTTGACTGATTATGAAATTATATTCGTATAGGTATTGTTATATTTTTGGCATAGTTTTTTCGCTATGCCCTCTATTTTCATCAGCTAGTGATTTATCGTTAAATTTTACTGGAAATGCAATTGTTACAGGGTGTGATGTTGAATTTGGAAATAGTGGTAAGAATCAAGAAATCGATTTTAAAACAGTAACAACGACGAAAAGTGGAACTGGTCTTTCTGGCTTGGTCACTCAACCATTTTCATTAAAATTATCTAGTTGCGTGGGAACAATTAATAAAGTTTCTGTGAGTATGTCTGGTAAGGCTGATACTGGCTTTCCTGAATACTTTGCCATTAATAGTGGCACTGGCAGTGCGCAAGGGTTGGTTTATGGTGTGAACGTAAAAGGAGACAAGAATAAAAAGCAAAAACCCGATGGTACAGTTGTTGAGTGGTCATCGACGGCACAGCCATTAGAATATGAAGCCACTTTGTATAAAACAGGGAATGTTGACGGTGGTCTCGCACAAGCGAGTATTGATATCAGTATTGGGTATCAATAAATAATAGCTATTTAATATGGGAGAGAGAGGATGAACATAAGCCGTTTATTCAGGGGAACTGTTTTAGTCGCAGGTATAAGCTTCGTTTCATCAGGGGCACTGGCTTTGGATGCTTCTGTTCAGATTAAAGGCAAAATAAAATTGATGGGATGCGAGGTTGATACCGGATCAAAAGATCAAACTGTTGATTTTAAAAGGGTCAATGTGCCGGTGAGTTACCCTTCAGGAAGTGTTGTAGCCGAGAAACCATTTACGATTAAACTACAAAATTGTGAATCAACCGCAGTTGCTGATGTTTCGATGAGTGGTACCCCAGATAGTTTTAATGCGGATTATTTTGCATTAGATTCTACGAGCCAAGATTCAGCAAAAGGAATCGCACTGCGTATTAAATCAACAAATGGGGATGTTCAGAACCCTTCAGGTAAAGTAGTGACATGGCGTTTTAATTCATCAAGTAGTGAACAATTATTAACATATAATGGTGCATTAATTAAGACGAGTGATATCACTAACGGTAAAGTGAATGTAAATGCAGAGTTTAGCGTTAATTATCGTTAATTTTAATATAGAAAAATAATAGTGTGTTAATTAATCTAATAATAATGGTTTAATAACTTTTATTATATGAGTTTATGATTATTTTTTATTTGAGAAATATAAGTTTATTGGAAGTTGTAAATCTCGAATACGCTTTTTTATAGCATATCAGGGCGTTAAACTTTAAGGCTACAACACTAAAAATAATAGTGTCGTTATAATTAGGACAGTACGTATGAGCGTATATAACACTGAAATTTCTAATAGTTTTATTGGGCAGCAGGTTCGCAAACGCCGCCTTCTTTTAGGTTGGTCTGCGAGTACATTGGGGAAAAAATCAGGCTTGAGCCAACAACAAATTTCACGCTATGAAAGAGGAACACAGAATTTCACTATTTATCGTTTATGTATATTTGCAAATATACTGGAATGTGACTTAAATTACTTTTTGGGGCATGAAACTGATCTTGGCTACCCATTATAAGTTGAATATTAAATTTAATAGCTTCTTGAGAGAGGAGCTATTAAAAATCAACATATGTAGACATAATCTGTTTATACTTGATGAAAACATCAAAAAAGATGGCAACAAATAAGCTCCTATGCTTATTTATAATATCTGTCTGTTTTATAAAAAAGTATGTTTAGTTTACATATATTGCTATGGTTATAGCAGTATTATGTTTTTTGGGGACGAATAGAAACGGTATTATTTGGGGATCTTGTGAAAAATGTAAATGCTAACTCAGCAATGCTAAAAGGATGCTTCTAGCTGGCTGGTTGCTTATGGTATAATAATCGCACAAAAATATTGTGCTACAGCTATACTTTTTAAATCTTATTTTTAATCCATTTTACATTGGATACCCCAGTAATGAACATTAGTCAGCTTAAAAGCTTTGTTGAAGTAGTGAGGAGTGATTTTAATATCACCAATGCGGCTGAAAAATTGTATACCTCTCAGCCAACTGTCAGTAAACAACTTAAAATATTGGAAGATGAGTTAAACGTTTCATTATTCAATCGAAAAAATAATAACTTATTATCGCTGAGTCCGATTGGCGAAAAAGTTCATCATGTTGCGTGTGATATTCTTGCGCAGTTCGATAAAATTAAAAGTATCGTGTCTCATGAAGACTCGACGATAAAACAAAACCTGCATATTGCAACAACTCACACACAGATCCGCTATAAATTGCCTCAAGTGATTGAGCGTTTTAACGCACGCTATCCCAATATTTCTTTGCATTTCCATCAAGGTGCGCCCGCTCAGATTGCAGAGATGGTAAACAATGGCGATGTGGACTTTGCCATTGCGACCGAGTCTATGCACCTTTATGATGATTTATTGGTGATGCCTTGTTACCAATGGTCTCGCAGTATTATTGTTCCACATGACCACCCATTGGCTCAATGTGAACAGCTTAAGATTGAAGACCTTGCAGGCTACCCGCTAATTACTTATGTTTTTGGTTTTACAGGGCATTCAAAGCTCGACCAAGTCTTTTATCAACATAAATTAACGCCAAATGTTGTTTTAACTGCCGTAGATACTGAAATAATTAAATACTATGTAAAACGGGGTGCTGGGGTCGGTATTATTTCAACCGTGGCTTTTGACCCAGAGGAAGATAGCGAAGCATTACGTTGTATTGATATCAGCCACTTAGTAAAGCCAAGTTATACACATGTATGTATTAACCGGCACATGCATTTAAAAGATTATATGTATGATTTTATCTCTCATTACGCACCTCACCTTGATTTGAATTATATTCATCAGCCGAATCAATGGGTACCGACAGAACAAAGCGAGCGTGATCAGTTATACCGAGAATTGCCAGAATTGTAACTTATAAGTGAATGACTAAGAAAAAAGCCGAGTAATTGATTGTCCAACTATTGGGGGTCACTTCAATTTACTCGGCTTTAGTATTACTGTGTGTATTATATTTATTCTAACGAGTGGCAATATTAATAAAAATTTGAGCGCCAATCAGTAAACAATCGTCATCAACAAAATAAGGGTTAGCATGTAAGTAATTATTAATCCCTTTTGCTTGATTACCACTTCCTAAGAAGTACATGGCACCGAGTTTATCTTTAGTGGCATTGATCATATAACTGAAGTCTTCACTGCCAGTCATTGGCTTACCATTTGAATCAATCTGCTCAATCGGTAAGAAGGCGGCAGCGGCATCATAAATCACTTTGGCTGCTTGTGGGTGGTTGACAACGGCAGGATATCCGCTGGCTTCCAGTGTTGTTTTAAACCCACCGGCTTCACTACGAGCCACAATTTCATGGAAGCTGGTTTTTAATATTTTGTCCGTTTCTTCATCCATTGAACGGATCGTTCCGCGTGCTTGCACATGATCCGCCAGCGCATTTGGGATGGTTCCGCCGTTAATCATGCCGCAACCAAATACGGCAGGGCTGAAAGGGTCAGTTTTTTTGGCAACAATGTAGTCCATATAATCAATGATACGCGTTGCTTCGCGGATAGCATCTAACCCTTTATGAGGGGTTGAGCCGTGAGCAGAAACACCGTGGACATCTAGTGTCCACGCTGAGCCGTATGAGGACATAACCCCAGAATTGAATTTAATATAACCCGTTTCAAATGCAGCATCATTGTGTAGGCCGTAAACTTCGTCTACTCCTTCCATACACCCCATTTCTACCATTTTGTTAGCACCTGGCACACGCATATCTTCTTCTGCCATTTGGAAGATAAAGCGGACGTTATGGGTGAGCTCAGAACGGTTTTCACTGAGGTACTTTGCTGCCGTTAAGGCGATGGTCATGTGGGTATCATGTCCACAGTTATGAGCGCAACCTTCATGGACAGAACTGTGCTCATTGCACGTTAAATCAGGCATTTCAAGGCCATCGATATCAGTACGATAGGCAATCAAGCGCTTTGTTGGGTCGACAATCAATTCAGCGGTAAAACCTGTGTAGCCTTCGAATAAACGAATGTTATATCCAAAGCTTTCCATCAATTCACAGCAATATTGTGAGGTTTTGAATTCCTGCCCAGACAATTCAGGGATTTTATGTAAATCCTGACGTGTTTTTTTGCTAAATGTTTCTAAAGCAAAGAGCTTTTCACTGATATTGTATTTATTGGTCATTGCGTTTTATCCCGTATACAAAAAGCGTTTTTAATGCTGTTAAAGGGCCCCTGGTGTGAGCATGGAATAATGAACAGCACGCTCATTTAATTTATGTGTATTTTAAAAACTAGATTCAGAAATAGGGTGATTTCTACTTCTACTCGTTATTTTTTATCTATCAATTTATAGGGTCAATTTTAGCGTGGATATTAAAAAAGTGAGCGTGACGGAGATCGTGTTTATATCATATCAGTATTGCATGGCTCATGAATAATAAGGATGGTAATTTATGAAAATAATAATAAAAAATTATAATCTCAATTAAAATCCTTTTATATCAATTAGTTATGATTTTATTTTTCAATTTTAATATTAAGGATATTTATATTTTAAAGCGAGCCTGAATAGGGTTTAAGTTAAATTTTTTATTTAAAGTAGGGCGGTGAGTGGCATGATTTTAGAAATTGTTTTAAATGAGATGGCGAATGTAAAAAGAAATTAAATTAATGCGAAGAAAAAATTTTAAAGGTGGGATAAAAGCTAAAAAAATCATATTCCCCTTATTATAATTAACATAGCAATAAGGGGAATATTTTAATAATTAGTTCTTAAAAGAGCCGATAAATGAGAGGTATTCCTCTTTGCTCATTAATGGGGTGTAATCAGCTAACATCTCATCAGCTTGGGATGCATCATCAAATAACAGGTCAATAATTGCCATTGCCATCATTTGAGCTGGGCGGATATAGGCCATATCATCATCAAAAACAACGTAATCTTTACCATGCAAACCACCACGAATTGCGCCAATCCATGGGTGACTCACTGGCATGATATGTGATAAGTCACCTGTATCCGTGCTTCCCGTCATGTGCCCAGCAACCCAAACATTTTCTTCACCAATCAAGTCATGGGCATTTTGCTGCAACAAATGGTTCAACGTATCGTTGTTATACAGTGGGAGGTAACCCGGTAAATCTTTGACTTCTACCTCTGCACCGACAGACATTGCACCAGCAACCAATGCGCGAGTAATACGCTCATTCGCATCAATCATTGCAGGGACATTTGACGCTCGGACATAACTTTCCATACGGACATCACTTGGGGTGACATTGACCAAATCACCGCCTTGCGTGATGATTGGATGAAAACGAATATAATCTTTTTCTTGGAAGGTCTCGCGGATTGCATTCACTCCCATAATCCCCATCATTGCGGCATTGAGGGCATTGATACCTAAGTGAGGAGCTGCCGCAGCATGAGATGCTTTCCCTTTGTAATTAATCAACTTGCCAATAAACCCATTGGTGGTGGTCGATATTTCAATAAAACCGGTATCACGTTCTGGTTTGACACTGGTTAAATGAATTTGCATCGCCATATCGATATCATCAAATTCACCAAGGGATATCAGCTCTGGCTTACCGCCGATATAACTAATTTTTCCTTGTTCAATCAGTTTATTACGATAAGCCAGTTCAACATACTCCTCAGCGGGAACGGCGAAAGGAACGACGTCTCCCGCGAGGTATTGCATAGCACCTGACTTAACCAGACCAATAGTCACAGCCATCATATTAGCGATTTGAGCATTGTGCCCGCAGCAATGGGCTGCACCCGTTAAATCATCGGCTTCTGGGTGTTCTGCACAAATAATCGCATCGAGCTCACCAATAACAGCAATACTATGTTTACTCCCTTTTCCACCTTTTAGGCGCGCCTTAACACCTGTTAATGCGAGTTGGTTTCGGTAATTAACGCCTAGCGCAGAAAATGCAGCTTCCACTTTTTTTGCTGTTTTGATTTCTTTGTAGCCTAGCTCAGGCTCTGCCCAAATATCATCTGCTAATTTCTTTATATCCCCTTTATGGGATGCAATTGTCTCGCAGACGATGGCTTTCAATTGGTCTTTGGTCATTGTCATGGTAAATATTTCCTCTTGTTAGATAACGCCGCTCCATGAAAGTGTCACTTGACCAATAAGTGCAGCGAATAAGAATGTTCCCGTAAAGACCGCCAGTGAAACTGGGATGATACGCCATGAAATAGCTTTAAATTTATCAATATCTTTACCGAGTGAAAGACCGGCAAATGCAAGTACCGTCGTACTAATAACAGCAAGTGATATTTTACCTGTCATTGCGATCATTTCTTTATCGTAAGGGAATAACGGTGAACACAAACCGGCAGCAATTAAAGATACCCAGAAAATTACAGGTAACTTACCTAATGGTGGGATTTGTGCAATTAAGTATGCCACAAATGACATCCCCCCTAATAATGCCATGGCGATAAGTGAGTCACTAAAGACTGTGCCAAAGCTACCGCGGCCATAAATTGAACCGCCGAGTGCATCACCCAGTGAAGTGAAGATGATGACTAACACGATGATTATTGCAATTTCTGCCATCTTTTTCATGATCTTATATCCTTATTCTGTATCTGCTGATGCTGTTGCACGTTTTCTTTTCAACTTGTTGTATAAGAAAGAGGCAAACGGTAAGGAGAAGAAAATATAGATGTACAGACCTAATACTGAAGACATCAAGTTTGCGGAGGATGAAAATGCTTGAATATCCGCAGCGTGTTCAGGATAAAGCTCCAATAATGGTGCGACTGACGCAGCTAGCATCGAGCCACTTCCGACTCCGGCTCCCATTGCTAAAGCGAGAGGGCTCATAATATCGAGTCCAGCGATAACACTGGCGATGATGCCCATCCAAACGGCTCCGTACAATGTTCCGCAAATATACATTGCCATAACACCGCGGCCTTCTGGTGAACTTAAACCATATTTGGCTTCGATAATGGCAATATTAGGTTCACGACCGATAGAGTAGGTCGCACCAACTGCTTCACGGCCCATGCCTAACATGATAGCAAGTGGTAAGCCAAGTAAAATGGTACCGATAAAGTGACCGATTTCTTGCAAGATTAATGCGCCACCGGCTTGAATAATTTTTTCCCAAGATGCACCAACGGAGGTGCTTAATTTTGCAATTAAGATAACTAACGCGACACTCATTATAGAGCTAGCGTGTGCCATGTTTTTTTCGCTGAGAATTTTGAATTTTGGAAAACTGATAATACCACCCATCAACATGGAATAAAGCATTGGAAAAACCATGACTAAACTGATTTTAATTTGCCCTATAGCTTCCGAAAGAAGAATGATAAGTAAGCTAACCAAAAGCAACTTACTATCTTTTAATATACCCATAGTGTTACCTTTCATTGGAAATGTTTTTAAGAGTTATTCGTATATATTTATAATAAAAATGCATCATTTTCGTATTCATACTATCCATGAAACTATTTTCCTGACAATATTCCGAAAGTCTCTTAACCATGCCGAAAAGGCATGGTTAAAATCAATAAATTAAAATAATTAATAAAAATGGAGTCTTTGAATTGTTTTTCGCATTTCAATATTAAAAATATTTTTATTTTTCAGTGCGATACAAAAATTTATTAAATTTTTAACATGTTGTTTCATAAGTGATTTTTATTTTCAGATGCATTAATGCGAAGAGTTATCAAATACCTAATAAATGTGAGGTTGTTCAGGTTTTATGTATTTTTATATGAAAAGGTTTTATTTTTGTTGAGTTTGCATAATGGTGAAAATTGAGGATTCACTGGGTTTTGTTGTTGTATTTTTGGGTTTTAAGTTCTACTTTAATCTGATTTAAATTTAATTATTAGTTTAATAAACCAGTGCGTTTTTTTGTTTTTCTTTCAAAAAAATTTTATAAATTACAATAATATTGTATTTGGCAGTGATATTTGACTTGGATCGCAATTCTGAATATTCATTAATTAGAAAGCAATAAATGAGTCGAAATTTTATTTTAGTCTAAATGCTGATATTAATGTTATCCGTAACATATCAACTGCTATTTGTTTATAGCATCTCAAAAAATACAAAGGCACGAATGGCGCGAACAAAAAAGTATTTATTGTTAATTTATGGTGAGTCATCCTTTTATCACAACGGTATTGTAATCGGTAAATCTAAAGTAAGGTGTTTATGGCCATTACCCTAAAAGATATCACCAAAGACAATTGGGTGGATATCATATGTCTCGAAATAACCAAAGAGCAGGAAGACTTTGTCGCTCTTAACTCAGAGTCAATCGCAGCCTCAAAATTTTTTGATTATTATATTAATCGAGGTATCTATGTTGATGATGAGCCTGTTGGCTTTGTTCAATATTATTCAAACCATGAAAATGGTAGGCCTGAAGAGGTGTTTATTGATCAATTGATGATTGATATAAAACATCAAAGAAAAGGTTTTGGTTCTAGGGCTATTCCGCTAGTTCTCGAGGAAATTAAAAATTTGGGCAAATATAAGTCCGTATCAATTTGCTATGTCGAAGGTAATGACATCATGAAACCTTTTTTTGAACAATTTGGCTTTTCTGTTGTTGAGCAAGATGAATTTGATGAAACTATTATGCGGTTATTTTTCTGATACTAAAGTGATAAATATCCACTCCAACTAAAAGTTAGCAGCGGATATTTATAGAGCGGTAAATCGGCAGTATTTATCTAAAATTGCGCATTTAATCCTAAGCGTAGTGTGCGGCCCGGGGCTGGCATCATACTACGTGTCAGTGGGTCGATATAATAACGATCAGTTAAGTTGGTTACTAAGAATTCGACATTAATATTTTTGTCAATTTGGTAACTTGCATAGGCATCCGCTGTAAAGGTGGGTGTCCAGTGCATTGGGCTGTTGTTCGCCATCGAATAACTTCCCGGGAACTGTTGCATCAGTTTGCGTTCATCTTTATTTTGTACACTACTGGTATAACGTAAACGTGTTCCCACTTCGAGATCTTCATCCATAAAGCGCATGCCTAGGTTGGAGTTAATCGCATATTTAGGCTGTAACTGTGTGCGTAAAAAGCCACCGGGGAAACCTGCTGTTGTACATTGGGAGAGATTATAACGGTTAGTTGGGTCTAAATTAGCGGGCGCGGAGTCATCACAAACCTCATTTTTGAGGCGGTAATCAACACCAATATCCATAAATACCCCACCATTATCGTAGCGAGCTAAGGCTTCAATCCCTGCGGTTTTATGTTCTTTTACTTGAACGAAATTAAGACGCCCATCGCGGTCAAATGCATTTTCGATGACCGTATGGTAATAGCCTATTTTAACATCGGCATGGCGTTCTGCTCCGAGGAAACCCTGTAAATTACGTGAATAACCAAATTCAAAGGTTTTTGCACGTTCGGGTTTAAATGCCATCCTCTCTTTACGAGCTTCACTTTCGCCTGCAAATCCAATGCTACTTTCGAAGATACTCGGTAAGCGTACTGTTTCAATGTAACGTGCATAAACACGGTCGTTATCAGACAACCAAATATTGGCACCAAAAGCGGGGGCCCAGCCATGGCTTTTTTGCTTGCCTGAGAATTTCCATTTTTCTTCTTCAGTAAGTTCACGTTTGATGTCATCTGATGGGTGTGAGTAACTTGAACCATACACATAAACTTCTTTACCGGTTACTGGGTCGACTGCGCGAGCTTGAGAGTCAAAAGTTCCGTTATGGAAAGGGTTCGTTTTGGTGGTATAGCGCCCATCGTTATCTGATTTCCATTCAGTGCGGAAATTAACGTCTAAAACGCCATTTTCTTCTGGGTGCTGAGAGTTTTTTCTCTTGGTGATGAAAACGGTATAGTTCGTATCATCAAGTCCTATTGTTTTGAGTAAGATTTGTTTATTTTGATAGGCACCATTGAAGGGTTGGTAACCATTGGCAACAGCCTTATTATATTCTTCTTGAGTTAAAATTCGGTTGTAATTGATCTGCTTTGCAAGTCGCTCATCAGGGTTTTGAAAACCTTTGGTTCGATTGCGCATTTGCTCTTTTAAGTAATCATCCTCTGTCCAGCCATCAATATATTTTGCACCAGCATCCAATTCCAGCCAACTCGTTGGACGATAGTTAAAGTTAAAGGCAATACTGGTTTCTTGCCGATGTCCTTTACGTGGAAGGGCAATAAACGGGCTAGCCGTCTGCGATGGTGGTACGTCGTTAGAGTCTAATTTTTCTTTGAGCATTGAGCCGCGAATGGTTAAATCAAGATCGGGCGTGAGCGCCATGGTATTGCGTAAATTAAATCCAATACGGTCATTTTCAGAATTGGTTGCTGCGGTATTAATTAAAGTTCCATCAATGTTAGGATCTCTTCCATCACCATAACCATATTCAAACCCCCAATCACGTTCTTTAGGCTCTCGTGGGTAACCACCAGAGGTGTTGGTATCTCCTACCGAATGCGTCATCCACACATTTGCATTTAGGTCAATCCATTGATTATCTTCAGGTTTCCATTTGTATTCCGCATTATAGGCATTGACCGTAAAGTGAGCTAATGGCCATTGTGGTAATACTTGTTTTCCTTCCAGCTCAGCAAATCCTAAACGTGAAGGCATAATTTCACCATAGGTACTTTCACTCCGGCGAAAGCCAAGGTGTAATGTTTGGTTTTCAGTGAGATATAAATTGGTTTTGACTAAATAGGATTCCAGCTCATTAGAGGTATTAGTCACTTCTTTTCCGGGGCGAAATACATTCGCAGCAAAAGGTAAATAAGGGTCTGGGCCAAGTTGTTGCTGTATTGTTTGTTGTTCATTTAATTGAACAGATTCTTTATAACGGTGAGCGCCATTTTTCCCTGCAAAGTAGTTACCTTGCCGGCGATAAGCATAGGCGGCCATTAAATCAAATTTTTCTTGTCGGGTCCCAACCGCGATCCTTCCTCCGTTATCTTTAAAATTGAAAAATTGAGCATTTCCACGGGATTTCGGTGTGATGTTAACAACGGGGTCGGAAAGGACAGAGTTCTTATTTTTATAAATCTCAGGGTGATCTCGGTAATCTTCGCCATAACCATAGTGGGGAATACGTTCACGAGTTGAATTACTGCTGGTTTCCAATTTTAAGCTGACACCAAACTTTTCATCCGGTGCAACAACATCATCTATCCCTATGGTTCTGATGGCTATCCCTCCACCGACAGAGGTTTTTATATCGCCAGCGAGAGAACCACTTTTTTCAATCTCAATGCTACTAATGAGGTTTGGGTCCACATAGTTACGGTTATTTGCGCCATTATAACCCCGATAAACGGTGAGTGATTGTTCTGTGCCGTCAACCGTGACAGGAACACGCTCTTGCCCTTGGATCCCTCGAATATTTGGGTCTAACGCACCACTGTTTCTCGCATCACCGCTATAGACACCAACTGCACTATTTAGCACATCTGCAGTACTGGTGCCTTTATAACGTTCAACAAGGTCTTTTCCTAAATAAATTTTAGAACCTTTGGCATCATATTGGTCATCGTAACCTTGTTGATCTCGTTCTTTGATGGTTTTTGCTGAATCTTGAACGGTAATGGTGCCGAGGTGTTCTTCTTTTTCCCCTAAAGCGGTTATTGGAATCAAAAGAGCAGTAATAATTGCAGTAGTAATAGGTGTTAATTTGTATTTATACATAGTGTTTTCTCTGTGCCATAACGCTTAAAAGCGGGTTTCTAACCCAATAGAAATTTCGTGCTGGTGGTAGGAGTAAATTCCATCCGCGGAACTGCGATTGTCACGAAAGCGGTAACTGGTATAAGGCGTGAATGTGAGCAATGAATAATTTGGAAAACTGAGTCGCGCAAAATACATGGCTTCTTTATCATGGCGTTTTACATTCAACATTTGGTTGAAGGCCTTGAATTGGCTTTCTCGATAAGTTGCGAGTGCCAGTAAATGAATATCGGGCGTGAGTACGGTATACAAGCCGCCTCGGATGCCTAGCTGGTCATAATCATCACTACGAACTTCAGTCGTGAGACGAGTCGCATCAGCCCCTAAAAAGAGGGAAGTATCTGGGGTAATACCATAGACACCCGTTAGATGTAGGCTACTTCGATTGCCATCAGCACTGTCATACGGTTTTTGGTAATGAAGTTGTTGATAGTCAGCGGAGGTACTGAGGATAACCCGAGGTGTAAATTGGTAGTCAGCTTCAATTTTACCGCCCATACCTAAATAGCGGCGCTTTTCATTAACCGTTTTTAATTCAATTAATGGGCCAAAAGCGATAGTCGTATTTGCATCATTAAAACGATATAAAGTTGCCAAAGAAGAGGTATTTTCACTGAACTCGGCATAGTGAGGATAGCGGTCGCCATAAGATGTGCCCTTAATTTGTAAGGAATGGTTGCTCGAGATAGGAATAATTTTACTTAGGCTTGCGTCATAGGTGAGCCCTGGCGATGACTTAGGGTTAGCCATTTTCCAGGTTCCACCCGGAGTTTCCCAAACTTTATTTTTATCAGGAACTTGGTTGATATTACTGTTGTATTTATAGCCAAAAGAGAGGCTTCCTGTCCAAGCAGTACGGTTTTCGATGGCACTAATAAATTGTTGAATGGTTTGCTTTACACTGGCAGGTAATGCGAGTGTTTCATCGTTGATTAAATTTTGGAATAAAGCCAAAGACTCCTTATTTTGATTATCTTCAAAATAAGCTCGTGCAAGTTCCAACTTAATGCGAAGAAACTTTGGTGACAGTGCCAGTATTTGTTGGTAGTGGGCAATTGCTTCAGGGTAATGGTTTTGTGCTTTAGCGGTTTCTGCTTTTGCAAATAAAATAAGCAATGGGTCCGCATCAGTTAGTTGCTGGTAGCGAGGCAATAAGCGTTGTACGTCTTGAAATTGCCGATGGTTGATTGCCAGATAAATTGCCTGTCCTAAGTCTTGAGCGTTATTTTTTAGGGTATAGTTTTCCCCATTTAGTTTTATTGATAGGTCATCAGGGAGTAGCAATTGGTCTTTATTGGGGACAACTGCACTTTTATCACGATAATTTTGTTTATCTTTTTGCCATAACAGCTGTTCTCGGTCAGTATCCAAGCTAGCTGGAAATGCAGAGAACGCAACCATAAGCATCATAATGGCAGGGGGTAATAGCAGATATCGCATAGGATTAGCTTCGGTAATAAAAGGCTGTGGCCAACTACCTGTCACGTTTTATAGTTGGCCACTGAGGTTAATTTACGGATTACTGGGAGATATTCCCACGGCTTCCACCAAAGGCCATGTCTTTGCTGTGGTCGCTAAATTCAGTTACCCCTGCAATATGTTTAGCTTGGTCGCCAAAGAAGTGCCCATTTGTTGAGCCTGATTCACCATTAAGAGTGGCCGCTCCGGCGAAAGTGGCATTGTTATTTATGGTGGCATTAATATTGGTTGCACCAATATTCCCTGCTAAGGATTTAGTTCCAAAGTTGGCTGTCAGAGTACCTGCGGCTAGGGCACCTCCATTATATTGGCTTATCCCTTTAACAGAGTATTCCGCAGTGCCCGCTGTTGGCATATTGGTGGTGACATCTTTACCAGAGTAGTAAGCCGTGTGTGTTGTGTCACTAGCTTGTCCGGTCGATGACCATTCGCCGAAATAGACTTCTGCATCTGCTACTTTTGCAAAGTTAAATACGCCCATTTTGTCATGTGAACCAGAGCTATTAGGCATAGAGATCACATGTGCTTCATTCCCTGGTTGTTTTGGCGCCATTTTTGTTAACCCAGAGAATGAAATGATTTTTCCACCGTAAACAGATTGCACACCAATACCAGGATCACCCGCAGCACCACCATGTCCACCACCGGTTCCTTCTGTCGCTCCAACACGAATGGAAGGTTCATTGGGATCGAAAGGTTGGCTTTGGCCAGAACCGATTGCTGCAGAAGCACCAAAAGTCATTGTGCAGGTTGCGAGTGCTAGAGCGATAATATTTAACTTTTTCATCGAAATACTCCATTTTTATTAAAGATATTAACGATACTATTGATTAAGAAATTATTATTTCGCATATATATGACGAGAGTTATTAAATCAAATAATAATATAAATGCAAATGATAATTCTTCGCATTAACATTAAAATAATTATGGGTATCAATGGGATAGTGGTATTTAGTTTATTGTTAGTTGTTGATATTACGATTTATTTTTGTAATTAATTTGTTGGTTTATCAATTTTTATGATAATTATTTTTTAATAAAAAAGTTAAACTAGTCACATTTTAATGTGTTTGATTAAAAGAGTTACATAAAAAACATTAAAGTTAGTGTTGTTTACTGTTTCATCATCGGCGCTAGTCAATGGCGGGCTAAATAAATTAAAATAGTAAATGAAAATAAGGCGCATTATCATTAATGGTGTGGTAATTTAGCTTTTACCGATCACTATTAGATTAATATTTACTCAAAATGCTAAGGGATAAAGTAATGGCACCATGGTTAATTTTTGGCGCTGGTGGAAAAGGTGTTGGCCATCAGATTGCTCAGTTGGCAATAGCAGAGAAACATCCTGTCATCGCAGTTGTACGTAATAGGCAATCTGCAGCAGCGTTAGAGGCTGTAGGGGTGCAAGTTTTCATCGGCGATGCTTGTGATAGCGAGGTGGTTAAAGCTGCATGCCATGCCGCAGGAACAAATGCCACAGTTATTTCAACCATGGGAGGTACGCAAGATTATTTAGCTCACCGTACGGTGATTGATTGTGCCGAGCAAGCGGGTATATCTCGCATGGTGTTAGTTACGTCATTAGGCTGTGGAGATTCATGGCCTTATTTATCTGCTCGGTCACGCGCTGCGTTTGGTCAGGCAGTGAGAGAAAAATCCCTTGCGGAATCATGGCTACAAACTAGCTCGTTAGATTATGTGATTATTCGCCCTGGTGGGTTATTACATGGTGAACCAACGGGAAAAGCAGTTCTTCAACAAGAGGTTGAAGTTCATGGGTTAGTGATGCGCGCGGATGTTGCTTCACATGTTTACCAGTTGGCTAAGCAAGGGGAATTGAAAAAACAAATTTATAGCGTGGTACAACCCGGTCTGACACCCTCTTAATAAAACCAAGGATTTTTTTGCATAGTGACAACGACATCATAACTATCCTCAATTATTTGTTTATTGCCTTAGACTCGCATAATTTTGAACAAGTTATTCAAGTTTTAGGGGAACAAACAGAAAAGCATAAGGAGACAATCATGAATATTGCGCAACGATTGCAAGATAAAGGACGACAAGAAGGACGGCAAGAAGGGCTGCAGGAAGGATTTCAAAAAGGCAAAGAAGAGGCAAATATAACAACGGCGCGGAATCTTTTGGAACAAGGAGTTAGTATTGAGATCATAATGAAAAGCACTGGGCTGAGCCGTGAAAAACTTATTTCTTTACAGTAACTCAGGTGTTATGACTCAGATTTAAAAGGGATATTATTTATCAATATCCCTTTATTTAATAATAGCTGAATAATATATAATTATTTAAATGGCATCTACTAGGTTTGCTTATCCCATTGAACTAGCGCTAACGACAGTTGACTCAAAGCGGCATAAAAACCAAACTCATCATATCGTTGGCAATTTTGGCTAAATACCGGTAGCCATTGCAGTAAAAGTGATAAAGTTTTTAGGCGTAACTGTTTCACTTTTTCTTGGTCCAAATGGGCTTCATTTAATGAAAAATGTAAGTGACTTAATAGCTCCAAAAAAATTGAAATATGGTCAGAAGGCTCGTTAAATGCCTCACTGGTTTCCATTCCTGCCTCGGCTAATAGGTACTTAATCTGTTCATTACCATGTTCACTGTTTGGATAAACTGAGGCGTAAGGTAAGGCTGATTGTTTATCTGACATTAAGAATAAACTACAAAAATCTGCGGCTAATTCGAGCTGAGCATCATTTCGCATCATTAGCGCTTTGATTTTTGTTTTAACCTCTTGAATTAGCGAAGTTAAAACAGGTTCCTGCTCGATAGTCGTAAACCAATCCATCATTTCGCTAGATTGAATCTGTGCTAACGTTGCATTATCTAATTCACGTGAGAACAATTGTGCTAGCCATGCATAAACACATGCTATTTGTTCTGGCGACAAAGTGATTTGTTTTGTCATTTGTTCACCTGTGATGCAGGAACATATTCACATTGAGCAACCATTTCAATTGGCCCATCGAATGCATTGACATTATCCACTTGTCCTGTGTATTTTTCTATCTCCACTAAGGTTGTATGTGCGCTGGTGGCCTGCGCTAATTGAGAGGTTCCAATATCAAGCGTTAATACGTTTGGGTTTCCGTATTTGCACAGGGAATTGATTTCTCCACCCTTAGTCGGGTCATACCAAGCTCCTTCATGGATACGAGCAACGCCTTCTGTATATAAGTCAGAAACTACGGCTCCTGCTAACACTTGCCCGCGGTCGTTGAAAACACGAACAATATCACCATTTTGTATGCCTCTAGCTTTCGCATCTTGAGGGCTAATAAAGACCGGCTCTTTGCCACTCACAGAATAATATTGACGTAATACAGGGGACTCGCACAATTGTGAGTGTAAACGAAAATCGGGATGTGCGGATTGCAAATGTAGTGGCCATTTTTTTGAACCTGGACCACCATGAGAGCGTTCTGCTTTTTCGAACCACATTGGGTGACCTTGGCAATCATCATATTGCATATCAGCAATAGTTTTTGAGTAAATTTCAATTAAACCACTCGGTGTCCCTAAAGGTTCTAAGTCGGGATCTTCCCTAAATGCTTGATGACGAACAAACATTTGTGGATGTTCAAATTCCACATAGCCTTCTTTTTCCCAGAACGTATCGAAGGAGGGTAAATGAATACCACGGCCTTTTCCTTGTTGGCTGCCTTCTTGCCAAATGCGTTTTAGCCAGCCCATTTCGTCCAAACCTTCAGTAAAGGCTTCTTCACGACCAAAACGGCGGCAGAGGTCACGTAAGATATCGAAGTCATTACGTGACTCAAACTGCGGTTCAACGAGTTGTTTCATCGCAATAATGCCACGGTTTGAGTGATTGCCGTATTGGTCAAGGTCATTACGTTCAAATTGTGTGGTTGCCGGTAATACGATATCGGCAAAACGACAGGTGGATGTCCATTGATTATCAATAGAGACAACCGTTTCTAGTTTGCGCCAACCTTCAATAATACGGTTAATTTGTTGGTGGCGGTGGAATGGGTTGGTTCCGGCAAATACACACATTTTTAGTGGAGGTAATTTAACTGCTTTACCGTTCCAGTTGATTGTTTTTCCGGGTTCTAAAATAGCATCAATAAAACGAGCAATAGGAATGGTGCTGCTGTAGCCTTTGTAGTCATTGTTATCATGAATAGGTGGCACTTTGGTTGAGCCGGAAAAACCACTTAAAATAATTCCCTGGCGGCTTGGGGTTCCTGCTCCATTATAGTGCCAACCGAAACCAAATCCTCCACCCGGTAAGCCAATCTGACCTAACATCGCAGCCAAAACGACAATCATCCAAGACCATTGTTCACCATGTTGCATACGTTGAACACACCAACCTGCGATGATTTGGGTTCTATCTGCTGCCATTTGGCGGGCTAAAGCGCGGATTGTGTCGGCATCAATGCCACAGATTTCAGCCGCCCATTGTGCATCTTTGGGTTGTCCATCTGTTTTTCCCATTAAGTAGGGAACAAATTGCTCGAAACCAACACAATATTCTTTTAAGAAAGTTTTATCATGTAAGTCTTCACTGTAAAGTGTGTGGGCGATGGCTAATTGCAGTGGGACATCCGCTTGCGGGTTAATCGCAATATGCTGAACATTGGTACGCCCAAGGTAATCATGAGTTGAGGTGATTATTGGATCGATACTGATGACTTTTATCTCGCCATTAGCGGCTTTTTCTTTCAGTTGTTCATAATATTCATAAACGTCATGATCAGGACACCACCAGTTAGCTTGTTGGTTTTTAATCAGGTCAGAGCCCCATAATACGATGGTTTTACTATTTTTAAGGACTAGCGGCCAAGAGGTTTGTTGTTCATAAACCTCCATTGACCCGACAACTCGAGGTAAAATCACTTGTGCAGCACCCGTTGAGTAGTCTCCGCCAGTACTGACACTATTACCGTGCAGCGCAATGGCGCGGGCTAACATACCTGATGCATTGTGGAGCATCCCTGTCGATTGCCAGCCATTTGCAGTAAGTAATCCACTTGGTCCATAAGTTGTTTGAATACGTTCTAATTCTTGATAGAACAAATCAAGGGCCTCATCCCAAGAAACACGTACGAAGCGGTTATCACCTCGTTGTGAGGTGTCACTTAAATGACGTTTACGTAGCCAATCAACACGCACCATTGGGTAACGGATACGGGCAGTGCCATGCACATGGTCAGGCAATCCTGCAATCATTTTTGATGGAAATTTATCGTGTTCAAAGGGTTTTGCTTCGATAAAACGGCCATCAACTACGGTAGCGCGAATTGCGCCCCAGTGTGACCCAGTTAGAATGCCTTCTTGTACCACCGCAGTTTGTTCTCCAGCTGTTGCAGCGTTAGCCTTACGTGGTGTTAATAGGGAAGGGCCTAACATACCCGCAACAGTGAGCCCGCCAAGCTGGAACAAAAAGTGTCGACGAGAAGCTTGAAAAGTTGGATTATTTTTCATTCTGTACTCCGTTATCACCGTGTGAAGATCCTGCGGTATCAGATGCATTCATTTGTAAGTATTTCAATAAGGTACGCTCTTCTCGCTTATCTAAACTGGTAAAGCCAATCATACCGTTTAATGTGCCTATCCAACCGTTAGCATCAAAGTGAGCAATATCTGGCGCGCCATGGCATTGATTACAAGAACCGTTATATAAAGAGTCTGCATAAGCCCATATCGGTTTGATATCATTGACCATATCACCTTGCTGCATCCATGCAGTCGCTTGCAGTTTGCTCCATGACGTATCTGTTGCAGCGACGACGGTGCTTTCTAAATTTTTCACATTTTCTTGAACATCACCACGTATCGAAGCTACGAAAATTCGCTTGCCGGGGAATTCAGATAGAACTCGTTGGCGACCATCGGTTTCTGTCCACCCTGTGATTTCAACTTGTAGCCAATCGCCATCACGTTTTAGGACTTTCACCTCTGAGGCAGGAAGTAACGAGCCAGCAGGGTCTTTATCCCCTTTATTTGCATAAATAGGTTTAATATCAAGTGAATACAGAATATCTGAATCACTATTTGCCTTAGCGCGCAGCTCATCGAATTGTTTACGAAAACCGCTGCTCATATCAGGTAATTGGTGGGCAATTCCTTTGTGGCAGTCAATGCAGGATTGATTCTCTTTCGCAGCGATTTGCATCTGGCGAGCTGCTTCTGGATTTTGTTTAGCGTGATCCATTGAGTCATAATCATGGCAAGAGCGGCAAGTAGCAGAATTATTTTCTTTCATGCGGGCCCACTCGCGTTCCGCAAGTTCGGCACGTTTGGCTTCAAATTTTTCTGGGGTATCTATCGAGTGAGCAATAAATGTTTGATAAATATCATTGCTTGCTTCGAGTTTCCGTTTAATCATGCCTGGAAGGTCGGAGGGAATATGGCAGTCATGGCATTCTGCGCGTACGCCAGATGCATTTTGGAAATGTACAGATTGCTTATATTCTTCGTAAACGGGTTCCATGCTATGGCAACTGACACAAAACTCGGTGGTGCTAGTCACTTTCATCCCAACATGGGGAACAACGATTAACGCAACACCCACTGCAATCCCGACAACGATTAACGTTAGCATTGACCAACGAGCACTTGGTTTTCGCAACGCTCTCCAGAGTTTCCGCATAATAGCCCCTGTAATTATATGGTTTAATACAGGCGATCTTATTGAGTTAATATGAATAGCGGTACTAGTCAGAATGAACAGCTTACGGCAAGATATGAGCAAATATGAACAGATATGAACAGAAGAGAGTATATCAATGACATCACATCATATTGTGGTTGTTGAAGATGAACCCGTTACTCAGGCTCGCTTACAGGCTTACTTTGAGCAAGAAGGGTATCGTGTTTCTGTAACGGGGAATGGCGCGGGGCTACGCGAAATTATGGACCAGCAAGCCGTTGACTTGATTCTGTTGGATATTAATTTACCAGATGAAAACGGGTTAATGTTAACAAGGGCACTACGTGAGCGTTTCACGGTAGGAATTATTTTAGTCACAGGTCGCTGTGACCAAATTGACCGTATTGTGGGTTTAGAAATGGGAGCCGATGACTATGTTACTAAGCCCTTGGAACTCAGGGAATTAGTCGTTCGCGTTAAAAATTTACTTTGGCGAATTGACCTTGCTAAGCCTTCGCAAGCCCAAGTTGTTTCACAAGATAATTGTTATCAGTTTGCTGGCTATTGCCTAAATGTTTCGATGCATACGCTCGAATTTGAGCATCAGGCTATCAAACTCACACGGGCTGAATATGAAATGCTAGTGGCTTTTGTGACGAACCCGCGGGAGATTTTAAGCCGAGAACGTCTTTTACGTATGTTATCTGCCCGACGAGTTGATAACCCTGACTTACGTACCATAGATGTACTTATTCGCCGTTTACGCCATAAAATCAAAGCGGATTTATTAGTGACTCAGCATGGTGAAGGCTATTTTTTAGCCGCCGATGTATATTGATATACGGGCCTAAAGCCTCCTGGAGATAATGAGTTGCGTAAGTGTTCACTATCTGCGTTTTGTTGGGTAAGCACTAAAATCGGCGGGCTTATATTGTTTGGAACCGGCTGCTTTTGTAGTACTTTGATGGCTTGTTCAATCACTAGCTCACCTTGCCAAACCATTTGGTCGCTGGCAGCCATAATAATTCGGCCTCTTTTTAACCCGCGGTAGACTTGGTGAGAAAGGTAAAAAGAGACAATATTCAATGGGTTCGTTAAGTTTCGGCCTTCACCCATTGCGGCCTCAGCAGCAATAGCAGTGCCAACGACGACATCGACATCAGGGTTACGCTCTAACATTTCATGTAATAGATTGCGTTGAACCTCAAGGTCGTTATCCCCTTGCGCCACATCCACAATTTGTACTTGGCTACCTGCAATAGCTTCTCGGAATCCTTGCTCCATTTCATGGCTGCCTCCGGCATTTAATGGGCCAGGCATAAGTAAAACTTTCAATGGCTTACCTTGACTCCATTGGACTAAATAGCGCCCCGGTTGATAACCCATTTGAAACCAAGGTACACCAACGCGGGTTTTAATTGTTTTATCGTGTGTAGCATTGATGACTTCAATGACAGGCGTATTTTCTACCAGTTGGCTAAGGTTTGGAAAAGTTGTGGTGCTACTGCCTAGTAAGATGGCATCTGCTCCCCATTGTTGGCACTGTGTAATTTGCTTTTGTTGGGTTGCTAGTTGGTTATATCCACCGGCTTCTAATACGTTTAGGTCAATGCCATAGTGTTTTGCCGCTTTTTGCATTCCGTAATTAATTGATAACCAATAAGAATCTTTTAGGCTAGGATAAAGCGCACACAACTTCCATGTTTTTGTGGCGGTAACGGGATCATGTGGTTGCTGGTCAAAATGCAGTGTGTCACGCCACTGAATTAGTGAGCTATCGTGCGCCGTTGCTAGGCTCAACAACGAGTGAAATGTGAACAGTAGTAAAATCAATACACGCATGATAGCCTCACAAACCAGAAACCTTTATCCTAAATGCATTCTTGCTGCTAACTCAACCATTTTAATTTTTAGGCTAACCAAACCGTGAATTTATCACTAACTAGACGACTATGGATGGGCTTTGCGTTGATGGCTGCATTGACCTTTATTAGCACCCTTGTGGGGTGGTACAACTTACGTTTTGTTAGCCAAGTTGAACAGGCCAACACCGAGGCTCTGATCCCAACCATGAATATGGCAAGGCAACTGAGTGAAGCGAGTGCTTGGGAGCTATTTTCTGCACAAAATCTCACAAATGCAGATAGCGAAAGTATTTGGTTAGCACAAGGACGAATGTTAACGGCACAAAGCCTTAAAATCACTAATTTACTGAAAATATTAAGAGAACAAGGCTTTAATACACAAAATATTGAACAACAAGAAAAAGAAATTGCTCAGTCATTAAGCCAACAGGGTGAATTAGTTGGGCAGCGGTTAAAACTGCGCGCAGAGCAACAACAATTAAGGCAGCATATCATTGCGGCGGCGGGAGATATCGCCCAAAAGGCACATGGTCAGGCAAACAATGCCGCCACCTCAGCGGGAGCAACTCAAGTCAGTATTTACGACCTTATTGAAAGGAAACAAGGGGAACAAGCACAACAAGCCCTTGATCAACTAATTGATATTGACCTTGAATATGCCAGCCAAATGAATGAGCTTCGATTAAGCGCGATGCGTGTACAGCAAATGGTACTTAATTTAGGTTCAAACCAGCCCCACCGCAATATGGCAGAATTAGAAAAACAGTTGAATTCTGCAGTTAAAATCTTACAACGTCGGCAAAAATATATTGAAGACCCCGCAGTGCGAGGCCAAGTAGAAAACGCGTTAAATAGCGTGAAGCGCTATACCGAGTTAATCGCGTTGTACCGGCAAGATAACGACATCACAACACGTTTACAGATTTTATCACAAAATAATATTGACCAATTTGCACGTTTTAGTAGTGAAGTAGCGCAATTAGTTGACATCATTGAGCTTCGTAACCAAACCGCATTGGGACAACTTAAACAAGCCAGTGAACGAGGGCAGAATTGGTTGTTAGCATTGAGTATTGTCTCATTGCTCTCACTTATCTTGATCCTTTGGCGAGTGGTTTATCGTTTAGTGACAAAGCCGCTGGCACAGCAAACCCAAGCCCTTCAACGCTTATTAGAGGGCGATATTGACTCTGCATTTCCTGAAACTGCAGGGGTAAAAGAGCTTGATACGATTGGCCGTTTAATGGATGCATTTCGTGAAAGTGTTCATGCCTTAAATAATCAGCGTGAACAGCTAGCAGACGAAGTCAAAGCGAGGACGGCAGAATTGCGCGTGATGGTTGTTGAGCACCGCAAAGCTCGTTCTGAAGCAGAACAAGCCAATCAGGCTAAATCGGCATTTTTAGCGGCAATGAGCCATGAAATTCGCACTCCTCTTTATGGGATTTTGGGGACAGCGCAATTGTTATTAGAAAATAAAGCACTTAGCCAATATCATGATGATTTATATGCGATTACTGACTCAGGTGAATCTTTATTAGCAATTTTGAATGACATTTTGGACTACTCCGCAATTGAAGCAGGGGGACAAAATGTTTCCATCAATGATGAGCCTTTTGAGCCCAAGCCGTTATTAGAAAGTACTTTGTATTTAATGAATGCCAGTAATAAAAATAGTGCTATTCAGTTAGTTGCAGATATTGCGGATGATTTGCCGATTGCTTTACAAGGGGACCCGCTACGGATCCGACAAATTATCACGAATTTACTCAGTAATGCATTGCGCTTTACTCAAAAGGGGCAAATCACTTTGCGTAGTTGCCGTTATGGTAAATATTGGTTTATTGAAGTGGAAGACACAGGGTGTGGCATTGATAGCTCGCGATTTACTGATATTTTTAAGCCATTTGTGCAAGTAGATAGCCAGCGGGGTGGTACAGGGCTTGGGCTGACAATTAGTGCAAGTCTAGCGCAAGCGATGGGAGGTGAATTGACGGTTAGTAGCCAGTTGGGGAGCGGGAGCTGCTTTCGTTTAACATTGCCGCTATGTATCACCTCTCATCCAGTGGTTAAATCGGCTGAGCTGCCATTAGACATGCGAGGTGTGAATTTATTACTCATAGAAGACAACCCATTGACTCAAAAAATCAGTGGAGAAATGTTAACCCGCAGTGGGGCTCAGGTAACCATTGTTGGCTCTGCTGCTGAGGCTTTGGCGACTCTACAAACTGGTCAACAATTTACGGCGGCATTGGTGGATTTTGGCTTACCTGACATCGATGGTATCACCTTGGCTAAACAAATAGCGAAAACTTACCCTACATTGATTTTGATTGGTTTTAGTGCTCATGTGATTGATGAAACATTGCGCCAACGAACCAGCCAAGTTTTTCGCGGTATCATTCAAAAACCGGTACCAAGAGATATGTTAAATCAATTAATTGTTAAATATATTTCAGGTGGTGAATATACATTGTCTGATTCTGGTGTTCAGGGAGAAGTTATAAATTTACAACAGCTTGCCAGTGATGCCGAATTAATGGGATTCCAGAAAATTCGCGAATGGGTGAGTATTTTTAAACAACATTCCTTGCCTTTGCTCGATCAAATTGACATTGCACGAGCAGAAAGTAACGCAGAACAAATAAAGCGCCTTGCTCACCAGTTAAAAAGCAGTTGTGCCAGTTTGGGAATGCAAAATGCAGTACAAAGCTGCGTATTATTAGAACAGCAGCCAATGGCGGATACCCAATTGAAGGATGATATCCAGCAAGGCTTACGGGCTATTGATCAATGGTTGAATAAAATACATTGACTCTTTAACTAGCCCGTAAGGTTAACAAAGATATATATTCAGGACAAAAGCTTAGCGAGCAACCCGTAGGCCCCCGGTCACACCTTGTGGGCTCCAAAGTATTTGCCATAATTGAATATCTCTCGCTCTAAATGCACCTGCACAAGCATTTAAATAATAAGAAAACATGCGTTTGAAGCGAGGCGTATAATTATGTTCCAGCTCTGGCCAAGCCGCTTGAAAACGGGAATACCACGCCATAAGTGTATGGTCATAATCTGCACCAAAATTATGCCAATCCTCCATGACCAGTTTGCCTTCGCTGGTTTCGCCAATATTTTGTACAGAAGGTAGACAGCCATTTGGAAAAATATACTTGTTAGTCCATGGGTCGACATTGACTTTATTTTGATTAGAGCCAATGGTGTGAAGTAAAAACAAACCATTAGTTTTTAAATTGCGTTGAATAACATCAAAGTAAGTCGCATAGTTTTTAGGCCCGACATGCTCAAACATGCCTACAGAGACAATACGGTCAAATTGGTCGTTGAGATTCCGATAATCGTCTAATTTAATATCGACATCTAAGCCTGCACAGCGAGCTTGAGCATATTTTTGTTGCTCAGCGGAAATAGTGACACCCGTGACAGAAACTCCATAGTTTTTTGCTGCATAGGCAGCTAGCCCGCCCCATCCACAGCCGATATCCAGTAATCGCATACCTGGTTTTAATTGCAGTTTTTCGCAGATTAAATTTAATTTTTGTTCTTGAGCAAGAGGGAGGTTTTCAGGAACCGTTTCTAAACCTTTCCAGTAGCCGCAAGAATATTGCATATAAGGGTCGAGCATCAGGGAAAATAAGTCATTCCCGAGGTCGTAATGTTCTTCTCCAACAATGCGAGCACGTTTTAGGGTTTGTAAATTGCGAACGCGTGCGACAGCAATTTTCAATGTATCACTGAAATTATGAGGTATTTTTTTATCGAGCTTATGGCGTAATACATGTTGGAAAAATATGTCTAAACGTTCGCAATCCCACCAACCATCCATATAGCTTTCACCTAATCCTAATGAGCCTTGTTGTAGCACTCGTTTAAAGAATTGGTGGTTGTGAACTTGAATATCGAAAGGGCGGGAGCCATTAATTTTAATACCAGCTTCACTTAATAATTCAGCAGCAATGCGTTGCCAAGAATCGATAGTATTTTTTTGGTTAACGACTTGTTCAGTACTCATCTGATCTCCAATTTTTTTCAAAGTGGGATTCAGAGAACTTTATTTGTGACGTATTCGCGGTACAGCAAAACAGGAATATTGGCCACCGCTGCATGACAGTCAGTGTATTAGCGTTATTGTTGCTATAAATAAAGCTCAAATCCAGTTTCAGATAACTCTCTAAAAAATATAAAACGTTCGCATTGAATTTCAATAGAAATTGCGCTTAATACTTAGAAATGGCACTTATAACCAAAAAAGGAGTTCTTATAAGACGTTTATTTGCTCACCAAAGCTTTCAAGCTCTGCAATAAGTATTGGATTAAGTCTAGTATATAGGAATGAATTTTGTGTAAGAATTACGTTATTAGTTGCTTTTTATCCGATTAAGATTAGTTCTTCGGGCTGGTTTTATTTAAATTAATGATGAGCTATAAGACAATTGGCTCACCTACTGTTGTAGAGAGCCATTTTGGAATTAAAAATTAATGGTTAGATTTTTGGAGTATATCCATAACGGATGGTTTCCGTTTGTTCTAAATGAATTTGGGTTACCGCAGGTTGGGTATTGGCAATCACCTGGCCATCACGAACCGAATAACGTACAGGAACTTGACGGCGCACGGCATCGAAGCCATTTTCTGCAGGTAAAATCAATAAACTAGCGCGTTTTCCTTCACTCACACCATAATCTTGCAAGTTCAACGTACGTGCGCTGTACTCACTAATCAGTTTCAGCCCATCATTGATTTGCTGGTAACCCATTAATTGGCAAACATGTAACCCCATATGCAGGACTTGCAGCATATTAGCTGTACCAAGTGGGTACCAAGGGTCAAAAACATCATCGTGGCCGAAGCAGACATTAATATCTGCGGCTAGCATCTCTTTCACTCGCGTAATCCCACGGCGTTTGGGATAAGTATCAAAGCGGCCTTGTAAGTGAATATTCACTAGCGGGTTAGCCACAAAGTTAATCTCAGACATTTTTAGCAGACGAAATAAACGAGAAGTATAAGCGCCATTGTATGAATGCATCGCAGTGGTATGGCTTGCCGTGACGCGAGAACCCATCCCCTGTGCATGTGCTAGCGCTGCGACAGTTTCCACAAAGCGGGATTGTTCATCATCGATTTCATCACAGTGGACATCAATCAAACGGTCATATTTTTGTGCTAAAGCGAACGTTTTATGGAGTGATTCTACACCATACTCACGAGTAAATTCGAAATGTGGAATAGCACCAACGACATCGGCTCCAAGGCGTAGTGCTTCTTCTAACAAGGCTTCGCCATTTGGATAAGACAAAATACCTTCTTGTGGAAAAGCAACAATTTGCACATCAACCCAAGGCGCGATTTCTTGTTTTACTTCTAACATCGCTTTCAGTGCGGTTAATGTTGGGTCTGACACATCCACATGGGTGCGAACATGTTGAATACCATTGGCAATTTGCCATTTAAGGGTTTGCCACGCGCGGTTTTTAACATCCTCGTGGGTAAGCATCGCTTTGCGCTCCGCCCAACGTTCAATGCCTTCAAAGAGTGTTCCAGACTGGTTCCAGCTTGGTTGCCCAGCGGTTTGAGTAGTATCCAAGTGAATATGTGGCTCAACGAAGGGCGCGGTCACCAAACCACCTTCACCGTCTAAGCTGTTTGGCAATATTTCGCCTTCAGGTTGTGGAAGGATAGCTTGAATTTTTTGGTTGTCGATATCAATACGCCACAGCCCATCACGCTCGGGTAAACGGATATTATGGATATGTTTGATAGTTTGATTAAGCACGGGTCATCTCCGAATCAGTAGTATGGCGGCGATTTAATAATGGGTTAAGGATAGCGTAACATAATGCACCACCCAGCACGGCATTGACAGGGACAATACCTGGTAACCAGTTACCTGCGATAACCCCAGCGGCAACAGCGATTAATGCACTGATGTTGACATCACGCATTTTACTGCGGTCAAAGGTTTCATAGCGGTGACGGTACATGAGGTAGTCGGCGATGATAATTCCACCAATAGGGGGAATAGCCGCAGATAAGAAAGTTAGCCAGCCGACAAAATTATTATATAACCACAGTGCGCATAACGTTCCTACTAGTCCATTGACAATGGATAAGGTTTTGCTGGATAACCCGGTGATATTGGCAAACCCCAAGCCTGACGCGTATAGGGCGTTATCATTAGTTGTCCAAATATTTAGACCTAAAACGATAATTGCGGGTAATAGCAAACCTTGAGCAATCATCACATCAGAGATATCTGCCATACCTAATGATGCAGCGCCAGCGGCGCCAAAGATAAACATCAATGAGTTACCAAGGAAAAAGGCAATAATAGCGACAAGTACTGCAATTTTAGGTCTTCGCCCGAAACGCACAAAATCGGCCGTTAATGTTCCTGCACTCACAAAAGAGCCTACAACCATGGCTAAAGCAAGGTTAAAATCGATGGGTTTTGCGGGTACGACAGCCTGCAATGCACTCATTCCACCCATATCAGTGATAGCAAGGTAAACGGAGTAACTACCGAGTATCGCAATGGCAGGAACAGCAACGATTGACAGAACTGTAAGAGCAGAAATACCAAAAAACACAGTAACGGTCATTAAGACCCCGGAAATACCAATTAACCAGTTGATATCCCAGCCTGTTGCTTTACCAACAGGAATGGCAAACATCGCAACACCGACACCAAACCAGCCAACTTGTGTGCCGCCCAATAGGAAAGAGGGGAGCCATGAGCCTTTAATACCAAAAGAATAACGAGCAAGAAGGTGAGTGGTTAAGCCTGTTTTAGAACCAATAAAACCAAGAAATGCGGTGTAGATACCAAGAAGAAGATTACCGATAAGAACTGCGAGGAAGAAATCATGAAAATCAAGACCGGTACCGAGAGCGCCTCCGGTCCACATACTGGCGGAAAAGAACGTTAAACCTAGCATCACAAAGGTTAATGCTAGTCCGCCTTTCCGCGCTGATATGGGCACGGGGCCATGGCTATAATTTTTATCGTCAGGCACGATTGTCTCCAGTTATTTTTTTCAGGCCAAAAAAATCCGACGCATTTTATAGCCATCAAAACAAAAAGCAAACGTTTTCGTCAATTATTTAAAATAATTAATGTATTCAAGAATAATTTTATTTATGGAATTAAAAGTAGAAATAATAGATAACTTAGGGTTTAAATTGCCTTATTTTTCAGTAATTCAATGCATTCTTGAGCACCACGTTTAAGCACATGGCCTTTCAAACATACCGCGTGAATAGGCAGTTTGAAGCCATTTGGGGTATTTTTAAACTCAAGGGGTTTTAGTGAGCCATCGTTCAATTTATCTTTAATTAGTGACAAAGGGAAATTTCCCCATCCCATACCACTCTCGACTAAACCGAGAGCCAAAGAAAAACTGTCTGTTTTCCAATAATTACTGGAAACTAGAATGCGTATATCACTCAATTCACGTTGGCGGCTCGCAATAATAATTTGCCGGCTTTCAACAAGGTCTTCGATATAGAGCGATGTTTTATTTTGTAAAGAGGGATGTTTAGCCGAAATGGTGGCAATAATTGATTCTTCGCCAATATAATGAAATTGCTCTTGAGAATTAACATTTAAACCGCCAAAGACAATCGCAAGGTGAATTTGTTGTTCATGTAATAACGGTAGAAGATCATCTTGAGGTGCGGTAATCAGTTCAATATGCAGTAAAGGATAACGCTGGCTTAAAATATGAAGAGCATCAAAGAGTAAATTGGCATTGATACCTGCTGCAATACCAATGGTCAATTTACTTTCGACACCTTGGGTCAACTCTAAAGAAAAAGTATTGAGTTGTGATAAATTAGCCACAATATGCCGTGCATAGGGCGCTAATGAAAGTGCCTTTTCAGTGGGCTTAGGCTCCCGAGTGTGTCTATCAAATAGTTCAAATCCAAGTTCAGCTTCTAGATTCGCCACGGCCATACTGACCGCGGATGGCACGCGTTTCAATGCTCTAGCCGCCGCAGAAAATGAGCCTTTATCTAACACGGTAAGAAAAATCGTTAGGTTGTCACTATTAAATGGCATTATTCACCTTTCAATAAAACTGATAGAAGCTGACTTTTATTATCATTGAATTATATTTATTTTACCACCTTGTTGATAATGATATTTTTGGAGGTGGGAAAATGCAGGGGATTAAACGTAAAATTGTTTTTGTCACAGCTTATGAGGTTATTGGTTGGTTAATTTCAGCGTTGGCATTGGCTTTTCTTTCCGGTAATTCAGCGGAAACAACAGGCCCATTAGCTTTAGTCATAACGACTATTGCAGTGAGCTGGAACTTTATTTTCAATACCGCATTTGAATATTGGGAATCAAAACAAAAATCACGCATTAGAACCTTTAGGCGCCGGTTTGTACACGCCATATTATTTCAATTAACGTTGGTGATTTTTTTAATTCCTTTAATTGCATGGTGGTTATCAATTAGTCTTTTACAGGCGTTAATACTCGACTTCGCCTTAATTATTTTTATCCCAATTTATACTTTCTTTTTTAATTGGGCATTTGATAAGATTTTTGGATTACCTAAATCTGCCTTACCGCAAGAGAATAACGCCACATCATAGAAAAGTAAGAAAATTATCGAGTTTCCTTCCGTACTAACATTGTGCAGAAGGAAACTCGAATCACACATATTATTTTAATAACCTAGCCTTAACGGATTTCCCTTTAATTTTTCCTTGCTGTAAATGCTTCCAAGCTTGTACGGCAACCTCACGTTTGAGTGCGACGTAGGCATGGGTAGGGTGGATCACAATCTTGCCAATATCGGCACCATTGAGGCCAACTTCTCCGGTTAAAGCACCTAAAATATCTCCAGGACGTATTTTGGCTTTTTTACCGCCATCAAGGCATAAGGTCATCATTGTCGCTTCTAACGGAGTGACTCGTAAACCTGTCGGTTCGGTTTGCCAATTAAGCTTCATGTTTAACATTTCTTCTAGAGCATTGGCTCGTTGGGCTTCTTCTGGCGCACATAAACTAATTGCTAAACCGCTTTCACCGGCACGTGCAGTTCGGCCGATGCGGTGAACATGCACTTCAGGGTCCCATGATAATTCATAGTTAATCACCATTTCGAGGGCTTTAATATCTAACCCGCGGGATGCGACATCCGTAGCCACTAATACACGGCTACTTCCGTTAGCAAAACGCACAAGAGTTTGGTCACGCTCACGTTGTTCCATGTCACCATGAAGCACTAAGACACTTTGTTTGCTGGCTGTTAAGGCATCATAAACGGCTTGGCAATCTTTCTTAGTATTACAGAAAACGACACAAGAAGCGGGCTGTTCACGGCTTAAGAGCTTTTGTAATAATTCAATTTTTTCGTGACGAGCGACTTCAAAAAATTGTTGTTCAACTGCGGGGAGTTCATCAACACTATTGATTTCAATGGTTTGTGGGTTATTTTGAATTTGCTGGCTAATTCGTGCAATTTCTTCTGGCCAAGTGGCTGAAAACAATAATGTTTGTCTATTAATTGGTGCGTAATCAATTATGGTCTCAATATCTGGCATAAAGCCCATATCGAGCATTCTGTCTGCTTCGTCTAAAACTAAAGTTTGCAATGCATCAAGTTGTACTGTTTCACGATTTAAATGATCAAGTAAGCGCCCCGGTGTGGCAACAATGATATGTGCTGCATGTGCAAGGGAGTCGCGTTGTACGCTGAAAGGCATACCACCACAGAGTGTCAAAATTTTGATATTAGGGATCGCGCGAGCTAAACGGCGCAATTCATTGGCGACTTGATCTGCCAGTTCACGAGTTGGACATAAAACTAATGACTGAGTTTTAAATAATTTGGCGTCAATATGTTGTAATAAACCCAGACCAAAAGCCGCAGTTTTGCCGCTGCCCGTTTTAGCTTGTGCTCGGACGTCTTTTCCGGCAAGTATAGGGGGAAGAGCGGCAGCTTGGATCTGCGTCATGTTTAGGTAGCCTAACTCTTGCAAGTTAGTGAGTTGTTCCGCAGAAAGCGCATTTAGGTCAGCAAATGAAGTCACAATACAATCTCAAATAGAATAAAAGGCATAATAGCGCTAATAATACTATTCCTACCTTACTCTGTCTGTTTTTAATTCGTCATTAATGTAGAATCCGGCTATCACTGATATAGTTCAAAATTAAATCAACAGGAAGTAATGAAATGGAAAATTTGCAACAGCGGCTAATTAATTATCGGCAGCACTTAGAAAGTGGTGAATTGAAATTTGCTTATGAGTATTTGATTAAAACTATCATGCAAGTAAAACAATATATTGCAAGAAATCCAGATACAGAATTTAAGTGTGGAAATGTATCCCCAGGCTATTTGGATTATACCTATTTTCCATTAGTTAATAGTTTTTTGACGGCAAGAAAACTTCGATTTGGACTCGTGCTAAATCATAACACGCTAAATTTGGAACTGTGGTTAATGGGGCAAAATGCAGCCGTACAAAAAGAATACTGGCAGAGTTTGAAAAATAGCCCTTGGAATCTGGATAAAACTGAAATGCCACAATACAGTGTGTTAGCAATCAATTTACTTGTTGAACCTGATTTTACCGATAAAGATACACTATTTATGGATATTGAAAAGACAATATTTCCAGTTATGGAAGAGGTTATTCAATATCTTGAAAGTAGCAAATGATGTTTTGGAAATGTCGATGGCTTTTAGCACCACTTAAAAGTGGTGCTAAAAAGATGGGGGTATTCAATATTGATGTCTTAGATAGGACCTAAATTTGTCATTACAGCATATATTAGAGCGACAATAGAAATGGCTATCCATGTGAAGACTAACGGCCAAATAAATCTCACCCATTGTGTATAAGGAATTTTTGCCGTTGCAAGTACAGCCATTAAAATTCCAGAAGTTGGGTTAATACAGTTAACAACCCCTTCTCCAAGCAATACAGTTTGCACTGTCGTTTGGCGAGTGATTTCTAATAAATCGCCCATTGGCGTGAAAATAGGTACAAGCACTGCCGCTTCACCAGAACCTGATGAAATAAAGAAGTGCATAATTGCCGCGGTTGCGAACATGGAAAGGGCAGATAAGGTCTTCGGTAAGCCATCCATCATTGAAATAATGGCATTAACGATGGTATCTAAAATCATCCCATCAGATAATACGATAGCAATAGCGCGTGCCATACCAACGATAAACGCGCCACCTACCATTCCCGCACAACCATTTAAGAAGCCTGTTGCAATGGTATTAGGAGACATGCGGTTTAAAATACCCACGCCAACGCCTAAGATGATAAACATAGCCATCATCTCTTTTTCTCCCCAGCCCCACTCAACAGCACCGAAAATAAATCCGACTAAGCAGAATGCGCTATAGGAAAGAGTAATGACATGCAAAGCTGAAATTTTAGAGGTTTGGTGTTCGTCGGTATTAATTTCAATCTCAGGACGAACCATGCCTTTATTACGGCATTTCTTGGTATAAATCGTTAAAAATAGAATACCCGCGATAACAAATGCAATATAAATAGCCATTCTAAAACCGAGGCCGGATAACAACGGGACGTCGGCTAAACCTTGAGATAAACCCACTGTCATTGGTGCCATGATTGAGGCATTAAAGCCCGAATAAGCCGCAACATAGACTAAAGCAGCACCAAATTTGTCGTCCATTCCCACGGATTTAGCGACTAAAAGACCGATAGGAACAAATGCAATAATTGAGTTAACGACAATCCCTGTTGTCCCTAAAATAGAAAAAACGACAAAGAATATACTGATTAGTAAAAAGTCATTAAGTCTTTTACTGCGCGAGATATTATTGAGTACTTTTTTGATGGCCCCGGTTTCCTCAAGAAGATGTAAAGCACCTCCAGTGAAAATAATCAAAAAGATAATAGGAGCAGCTTTGATTAGACCATCAGCAATTGAGGTGAAAATTTGCCCTGGCAAAATACCGTGTTGTTCTGGTAAGCGCTCATAACTTCCGGGAATGGTATAAGAACTAGATACTTTTGTTTCTATACCATCTTTTACCATGGTGATGACTTTTGTTTCTGATGCATATTGCCCCGCAGGAACGATCCACGTTGCAATACCCGCCAATACTAAGATGAAAAACAAAAGAACATAAGGGTTCAGACCTTCAGAACGTTTTTTAGGTGGTGTTGTTGTGTTTGTTGACATCGTTGTCATAGAGTTTCCTATTGGATTATTATTTATTGTGTAATGCGTTGTAATACATTGAAAAATAACTGTGCACGTTCTGTGAGTGACGGTATTTCTAAGTATTCTTTATCACTGTGCTGGTATCCACCAATCGGGCCTAACCCATCTACAGTGGCCGTTCCGACACCTGCAGTAAAAGAGGCATCAGAGCCACCACCCGTCGAAACATCAAGTAAATCAATGTTTAGTTGCGCAGCTTCTTCTTTAATGATGTTGATAAGAACGGTGCTTTCATCCGTTTTAGCCATAGGTGGGCGATTAATTCCGCCTGTTAAGGTGAGTTTGATGCCGTCTAATACTGGTGTACTACATACTTCCCTGACTTTTTTATCGATCTCAATACCCTGTTCTTCAGACGAAATACGGACATCGATTTCTGCTCTGGCATTCGGAGCTACAGTATTAACAGAGGTTCCACCAGAAATTAGGCCAACGTTAACGGATAGGCCTTTATCATGAGCAGAGAGTGCGTGTAACATTTGGATTTTATATGATAATTCCTGAATTGCACTAATGCCTGCTTCGGGGGCAATACCTGAATGAGAGGCTTTTCCTTCAATATTTAATACATAAGTTCCAACACCGCGGCGAGCGCTCACTATAGCGCCATTGGCACGAGCAGGCTCCATCACAAGTGCGTAGCGCTTTCCTAGTGCACATTGTTCGATGACACCGCGAGATGAAATAGAACCAATTTCTTCATCACAATTGAGGAGGATTTCAATATTTTTGTAGCGAATATCTTGATTATCATAAAGTTGCTTCATGACTTGATATACCATGACATGGCTGCCTTTCATATCAATCACGCCAGGGCCATAAGCTCGATCACCTTCAATGCTAAAAGGACGTTCAGTAACGGTGCCTTTAGGAAAAACGGTATCTAAATGCAATAAAATTAATATATCAGCCTTTATTGAAGGGTGATAAATTCGATAATTATTGCCGAGTGATTCATTTTCAATGATTTCGACTTCGAACCCCATTTCGCGATATTTTTCACACCAGACAGCAGCGTGGTTATCTACACCTTCTTTGTCATAAGAGCCTGATTCGATATTGACTACTTTTTCAAGTAGCTTAAGCATACTGTCTTCATGCGCTAAAAAGTTATTATTCATGGTTGTTTCCTTATATTGTATTTACTACAAAATTAAGTTGTTTTTATTGGGGTAAATTTAATTTTAGGTGATATCAAAACAGGGTGTATATTAAGTTAAATTTATCTGATTCAGATTTTCACTAAATTAAACGCTGCTTTCATTAAAGGTAAAAAAACAAAAGAAAAAGGCAGTGTTAAAATTTGCTAATAATAATTGCGATTTTTTTTGATTCTCACTGTTTGTATTATGGGAAATAAATACCATAAATTTTTATGCTCTAGTGAGTCGTACCACAGTAAAGGATATAAGAAGTACCAATACTTGATAGTTGAATCATAGGTATTTTTTGACTGTATCATAATAAATAATTTGTATACAAGATGATTATTCACTAAAAATATAAACCCATTTAGAGAGTAATTTTATGGGGATATATAAGATGGAATACATTGCTGATATTGTTCGAGCAAGTTTGAGTTTCTAATGAAAAATTCTGTATTAGGCTAAATTGAGATTCTTTAAGAGAGTGTGATTAGAATAATTTATAAAATATATAGTGGTTATGCGTTTTTCTAATAATTTAAATAACGATAGCAATTCATTTTTCATAGTTTGTAATATTTAACTGTGTTTTTTTTAAGCAAAAAAAGTCAGAGTGATTAAATTAAAAACAACTCAGTCAAATTTAGTCTCTGTGCTTTTCTTATAAATAGCCTTTGAGCATATTATTGCTTGATAGCCACTCTTTGACGTATTAATTGTATTTTTATTCATCGACTTTTTCTGTCTTCTAAGCGATATAGCTCATTGTAAGAAATAAGGTGAAAGAGAATAAGTTTCTCTTATATGACTATTATGCAGCATGAGAAGAAGCCAATTAGGCGTAAATACTAAGGTGTATGTTAAATTAACGACAAAATACCTACCAAATAATTACATTACGTGATGAAAAATTTAACTTGCATAGAACATTTATTGTTTTATTTTAGTGGCTTATGTGGTTTTTACTGGGTAATTGATTGTGAAGAATAAACAAAATAATGATATTGTGACGGCTAGCTCATTTATCAAAACTTAACCAACAGCATGAATTTAAAGGCTATTTATTCTTGAATAGAAAAATTTTCTCTTAATTTGAAAAAAGGCACCAATTTTTAGAAAAAATTTTCTATTTCCCTGTGGCATATTTCTTTTAGCAACAAATATAAAGATATCATTTTTACTTTACTATATTGGGTTTTAGATAATGACTAAGAATATTGCTACAATTTTAATTCATGGTGGAAAGCAGCAAGATACTGTTAATCATGCTATTTTTCCTGCTATTACAACAGCCAGTACTTTCGTTCAACAAAGCTTAACAGAGCATGGTGAATATTGTTATTCACGTTGCAGCAACCCAACACGTTATGCATATGAAACCTTATTAGCTGAAATTGAAGGTGGAAGCTATGCAACAGCGACTGCATCCGGTGTGGCTGCTTCAAGTTTAGTTTTAAATTTATTACCAAAAGATTCACATATTATTGCAATGAAGGGTGTTTATGGAGGAACTTTTCGGTTATTTGAACGAGTTTCAACCATTAATAGCGGTCACCAAATAGACTATGTTGATTTGAATAATCTTGATGAAGTTAAAACAAAAATAAAAGATAACACACGCTTAATTTGGATTGAAAGCCCAACTAATCCATTATTAGAATTAGTTGATATTAATGCTATTTGTTCACTTGCCAAAGAGCATAATATTTTAACTTGTGTTGATAATACATTTGCAACAGCTTGGAACCAAAAACCATTAGAATTAGGTGCCGATTTAGTGATGTTATCGGCAAGTAAATATATTGGCGGCCATTCCGATTTAATTGGTGGTGCGGTGATCACCCAAAGAGAAGACTTAGCCAGCCGCCTTGATTTTCTAAAAACCACCCTCGGAGCAATTGCTTCTCCTTTTGACGCCTACCTTGCTTTACGTGGATTAAAAACATTAGCATTACGTATGGCAGCACAATGCAGTAATGCCGCACAAGTTGCGAAATATTTATCAAAACACCCGAAAGTTGAGCAGGTTTATTACCCTGGATTACCTTCGCATCCTCAATATGAATTATGCAAAAAACAAATGCGTACAGGAGGAGCGGTTGTGACGATTAAATTAGCAGGGGATATTGAAGACACCAAAGTCTTTTTATCTAAAGTTAAATATTTTGTTTTAGCGGAATCATTGGGGGGGGTTGAAAGTATGGTGAACCATTCGGCAACCATGTCACATGGGTCGATGACAAAAGAAGAAAGAGAAAGTATCCAAGTATTTGACACCACATTACGTTTATCCGTAGGTATTGAAGATATCACAGACTTATTAAATGATTTAGAAAACGCACTATCTTAATTTATTAAAATCAAAATAAAATATAATAAGAGAGCATCTAATGAATGATTATGGGATTTGGACCATTGTCACGCCAATGGTGACGATACTTTTAGCCATTTTTACACGACAAGTTATATTATCATTATTACTGGGGATATTAGTTGGTTTTACCGTTATATATGATCACAATATATTATTAGGTATAAACGGAACGCTCGATGGCATTATTAATACGTTTGCATCACCGGGAAACACAAAAACAATTCTATTTATGGTAATGATTGGCGGTATTATGCGGCTCGTCGTTGTTACTGGTGGTGTGCGTTCATTGGTTAAATTATTAACAAATAAAACAAAGTTAATTAAAAATAAAAAAGCTGTTCAATTAATGGCGATGATTATTACATCATTAATTTTTATTGAAAGCTCTATTAACCAATTAATTGCTGGAGCATCAACAAAAACATTAGCGAAGAAATACGGAGTTTCGCCAGAAAAAATGTCCTACATTGTGCAGACTTCCTGTGTATCAGTGTGTTCATCAGCCATGATTAACGGCTGGGGAGCGGCAATGATGGGGGTTATTGGCGTACAAATATCTAAAGGTTTAATTACTGGAGAGCCTTTTGAAATTTTAGCTGGCTCAATGGTATTTAATATCATGGCGTGGTTTTCCCTCGCTTCAGTGCTGTTTTATATTTTCTCCAATGTTTCTTGGGGGCCAATGAAAAAGGCGGATTTACGCGCAGAGCAGCAGGCTTTAACTTTATTATCCGCGGAAGAAGCTGAGCAGGATGATGAAGATATTATTGAGCACCCTAATTGCCATACTTCTCTTAATTTCTTTATCCCAATTTTATCAACGGTATTAATGGTACCTGTTGCGCTTTATATCACCGGTAATGGCGATTTTAGTAAAGGTAGCGGTTCAACATCGGTATATTGGGGAGTCATGTTTGGAACTTTAGTCTCTTTTGTGTGGTTCTTAGCACGTCGTGTACTTAATATTGAGACTTTCTTTAAAGAATTATATATCGGCTATGCCAGCATGGTAAAAATTAGCTCGGTGATGATCCTCGCTTTTTTAATGGGAACCGTTTCTTCAGATTTAAATACCGGTGCCTATATAGCAGAAATCACCTCGGGTGTTATTTCGCCAGCTTTCTCAATAGGTTTTATCTTTTTAATTAGTGCGGTGATGTCATTAGCAACAGGAACATCGTGGGGAACATTTGCCATTATGATCCCAATTGGTGTGCAATTAGGACTTTCAGTCGGAATGCCTGTTGAATATATGATTGGTGCAGCCATTGCAGGTTCAATTTACGGAGACATGACATCACCAATTTCCAGTGATGCAATTGTGGCTTCTATGGCAACAGATTGTGACCATATTGAGCATATTCGTACCCAAATGCCTTATGCAACAGTCACGGCCGCGTTTGCGCTGATGGTTTATCTGTATTTAGGTTTCACATATTAATAAAGTGAATAAAATAATAAAGATTAGGCAAAATTAGCTGCAATAAATAAAATAGATTTATTTCAAGGAGTAGCACCACTAGCAAAACTAAATAATCATTCAGAATATTTAGGTCGTGATATTTACACTGATGGTGCTCTTGTTATTTTTGCTTATTCTGAAATCAATATAGCAACAATTAAAATAGACTTCTGATAATGCGATTTTATTATGAAAATTAATACCAAGGTTATTCATGGATATCCCATGACAGATAAATATACCGGAAGTTCTTCTATTCCGTTATATCAATCATCCACATTTTCACAAGCCAATATTGAGGAAAGTTACGACCATATTTATTCGCGTTTTTCCAATCCAACAAGAGATGCATTAAGTGAGGCTATTTGCGCGATTGAAAATGCAAAATTTGCTGAAGTTTTTTCCTCAGGAATGGCAGCAATAAGTGCCGTATTGCTTAATTTTAGTCAGGGCGACCATATTGTTGCCTGCAAAAATATATATGGTGGCTCTTTCCAATTAATGACTGAATTTTTGCCACGCTACGGTATTTCAGTCACATTTGTTGATGCGACTAATCCAATGAATTATCAGCAAGCAATAATGGAAAACACCAAAGCGTTTTATATTGAAACGCCATCTAATCCAACGTTACAAGTGACGGATTTAAAATCTGTTATTGGGATTGCGCAGCAGCATAATATTATTACTATCTGTGACAATACCTTTATGACGCCGTTGTTATCAGATGTTATTTCTCTTGGAATTGATTTTTCTATTAATAGCGCAACTAAATTTATTAATGGCCATAGTGATGTGATCTTGGGGACGGTAGCAACGAATAACCCTGAATATGCGAGGTGGTTACATAAGTCTGCAGTTGCTATTGGCAGTATTGCTGCACCATTTGATAGCTGGCTGACAATGCGAGGTTTAAAATCAATGGCAATGCGGGTTGAACGAGCAAGTGAAAATGCGCAAAAGCTTGCAGAATATCTGAATGAGCATCCAAAAGTACAACACGTTTTTTATCCGGGGTTAGCTTCACACCCAAACCATATGATTCATATGCAACAGTCCAAAAATGGCGGAATGGTGGTTTCCTTTGATTTGGGTAGCTATGACAATGTAAAACAATTTTTAGAAGCAATTCGTATTCCACTCGTTGCGGTCAGCTTAGGGGGAATTGAATCAATTATTTCCTACCCTAAAATGATGTCTCATGCGTGTATCCCTGAAGAGGAAAGATTACTGCAAGGCGTAACGGAAGGATTATTGCGTTTCTCACTGGGCTGTGAAGATATTGATGATTTACTTGCTGACGTCGGTTCTGCTTTATCGCAAATACAGTAATTAGGCGACTATCAACGTATTTTAATTCCTCAGTGGCACTAATCACATGCCAAGAAAGTACCAATAATATATTCAAGCCCTCTAAATAATCAGATTATTTAGAGGGCTTTTACTTCACAAAATAGTTATTTGAACGATATAAAACTAAAGACAAAGCTCTTTATTCGCTGGATTTAATTTAGCGGCTTGTTGGATATGTCTTAAAGTTTCAGTGGCCAATAGTGCGGAGGCTTCATAAAATGCATTCCCGCTTTGCAATTGCATTTTCTCTAAATAGCGATAGACCCAAGGTAGAAAATGTAATTCTAGCAATTCGCGTAGTAGTTCTGGTTTATTTTCAATCACCCAGGCGGTGAGAAGAAATAATAACCCTACATGATCTTCTGGCTCTTTTTGGTTTAATTCAATATTGATTTGGTTATTACGGAGCCATGCTCTTAACTCAAGTGTCGAAATACCAAAAATAACATTTTCTTTATCAAGATAAACAGAACCCCAAGGTGGTGCTGGTAATGCATAAGGGCCTATAAATAAGCGCTGATAGGCTTCTTGTAATGTTTCTGATTCAGAAAGATTATCTTGAAAGAGTTTATCAATACGTTGGCAATCATAATCCTGAGTAAATGGCCATTCAGCTAACCATTCGCTCGTCGTAAATAAATCAATTAACTTATTTACGCGTGCATCAGAAGGGTCATAATAAAATAATGCCCCTAAAGCTTGCGCGCAAAGCGAAAAATCTGCCAATAATTTTTGTTCCATATTTGTCCACATTGCTATGTTGATGATGACTCTTTGGTGTGATCGTAGCGAAACATGAGATTGTTGTCGATGATAAGAAAGTCATTAACCTTCTTATCATCGTAAAAAACAATGAATTAGTCGTTAGCCTGCAACAGCCATACCCACCGTCATATGCAGCCCGTAGAAAATGCCTCTACCAATCAATTCACCAAAAATCACCAATAATACGGCGACTAGTAGCCCAATAATTGAAGGGTTTTTCATTTTAACATGCGGGTAAATCCAGAAAGCTAGCCCCAATGTTAAGCAAACAGTACGCCATCCCATCAGTGAGGCATAATCTGGAACAAGCTCTGATGCTTTTTGTACTGAACTTTGGATAGAGCCTAATTCAAACCCCTGCGCTGTCACCAAGATACTACTTGCAATCACTGCAACAATACTGATTAATGTAAAGAAGCGGACGTTATTGATATCATAGCTAGCTATGCGCAATAAAAATGCGGCAAGAACAGGCCCCGCAATAAAGCTGGTTAAGATAAATTGCAAACTACCATAGTGATTAAACCAAGTTGGGACGGTATCAATTTGGTAAACGCGAGATATGGCATAAATAAATATTGCCGCACAAATGATAGTGACGATTAACCAAATATTGCCGACAGACTTGGGCATCTTCTTTAATAATGACAATAACCAATATATCCCACCTAAGGCAAAGAATATTGAGCCACTGACTATTTCGTTACTGAGCGCTGAATGCCCAACACGTATCATCGAATTAAAGGCACGCATCGGTGAGCCCATATGTAGCATGGAGAGTAAAAAGCCAACTCCCATTAACACCCATAAACCAAACATGCTCATCACTATTTTATGATGCTGTTCTTGCATGGGTTTCATTAACAATACCAGAGCCATGAGAATAAATGCGCCAGCAACACTTTGACCTATAACGGTGAAGAAGATTAACGGATATTCATGTAAGCCTGCGCCCATTTTAAACTTCCTCCGGATTAGCTAAATAACCTGTGGTGTCGCCCACAGGACGGCAATTTGCATTGAGGTTTAATACAATATTGGGTTTGGTATAATGTGCTGCTGGTAGCGGTGCTATTTCATTGATTGTTCCGTATTTCTCACGTAACTCTTCAATGGGCCCAAAATCTAATGCACGTAGCGGGCAAGATTCAACACAAATGGGTTTTTTGCCTTCAGCCACTCGTTCATAGCAGCCATCACATTTAGTCATATGCCCTTTGACTGCATCAAACTGTGGTGCACTATAAGGGCATGCCATATGGCAATAACGGCAACCAATACAGACACTTTCGTCAACAACGACAAAGCCATCTTCACGTTTATGCATTGCGCCACTTGGGCAAACTTTAACGCAAGCAGGGTCTTCACAATGGTTGCATGAAATAGAGAGGTAATAAGAAAATACATTTTGATGCCATGCGCCATCTTGCTCTGTCCAGTCGCCGCCTGCATATTCATAAATACGACGAAAATGAACATCAGCGGATAAGTTTTTAAAATCTTTACAGGCGAGTTCACACGTTTTGCAGCCCGTACAACGTTGTGTATCAATATAAAAACCATATTGTTGTGACATACCGGGCTCCTTATAGTTTTGCAATTTCAACTAAGTTAGTATGCTGAGGGTTTCCCTTAGCAAGCGGTGAAGGGCGTTGAGTTGTGAGGACATTAATACACCCGCCTTGGTCTACTTTTTTGCCAAACATATCGGCATCTAACCAAGCCCCTTGGCCCATAGCCGTCACCCCAGGCATGATCCGCGGAGTCACTTTAGCTGGAATATGAACTTCACCTCGGTCATTGAAAACTTTGACCATATCACCCTGATTAATACCACGCGCTTTGGCATCTATTGGGTTAATCCATATTTCTTGGCGGCAGGCTTGTTTTAAGATATCAATGTTGCCATAACTTGAGTGTGTTCTGGCTTTATAATGAAACCCTGTCATTTGTAATGGGTATTTTTTATTAAGGCTATCGGTATGGCTTTCAAAGCCTTCTGTGTAAATTGGTAACGGATCAATCACATCATCTGGTGCTAATTGCCATGTTTTCGCTATCTCAGCTAGGCTTTCAGAGTAAATTTCTATTTTTCCTGAAGGCGTTTTCAGTGGATTAGCTTGAGGGTTATCTCGGAAGGCTTTAAATCCAATGACATGCTCATCTGGGCATTTGTGCTTGAAAATACCCACGGTTTTCATTTCTTCATAAGTTGGCATATCAGGGTATCGTTCGCGACTTTTTTCACATAAATATTTAACCCATTCGTGCTGGTTGCGGCCTTCGGTGAATTTCTGTTCGACATCAGGGCCTAAGCGTTTAGCAATTTCCGACAAAATTTCATAGATGGGTTTACGCTCAAATTTAGCGCTAGTCGCTGGTTGGCCTAAGATCATGTAAGACATGTTTCCTGCGGACTCGCTAGGAATAAGATCTTCTTGCTCGGTAGGCATTAAATCAGGTAATAAAATATCGCAATATTTTGCTGATGCCGTCATGAAATGGTCGATACCAACAATCATTTCGCATTTGCTGTCATCTTGCAAAATTTCATGGGTACGGGCGATATCACTATGCTGATTTATCAATGTGTTACTGGCATAGCACCATAAGAACTTAATGGGAACATCTAATTTATCTTTCCCTTTTATGCCATCGTGAATGGCGGTCATTTCTGTGCCGCGTTCAATAGCATCAGTCCATGTGAAAACGGAAATTTGTGTTTTGACTGGGTTATCGAGCATTGGGAACCATTCAACACCTGAATCATAAGTGCCTTCACGACAGCCTGAATTTCCGCCACTAATACCAACATTACCTGTGATAATGGCTAACATGGCAATTGCTCGAACGGTTTGTTCACCATTTGAATGACGTTGAGGGCCCCAACCTTGAACAATATAAGCGGGTTTCGCTTGGCCTATTTCACGAGCTAACTTAATGATTTTATCTGCTGGAATACCTGTAATTTTAGCGGCCCACTGTGGTGTTTTAGCCATACCATCAGCACCTTGGCCTAAAATATAGGCCTTATAGTGACCGTTTTGAGGAGCAGAAGCCGGTAAGGTTTTTTCGTCATAGCCAATACAGTATTTATCCACAAACTCTTGGTCAACCATATCCTCAGTGATAATCACATAAGCTAATGCAGCTGCAAGTGCGCCATCAGTACCAGGGCGAATAGGTAACCATTCATCTTCTCTACCAGAAGCTGTGTCATTATAACGAGGGTCAATAACTATCATGCGCGCATTCGAACGCTCACGTGCTTGTTCAACATAATAAGTCACACCTCCACCACTCATACGAGTTTCGGCTGGGTTATTACCAAACATCACAACTAGTTTTGTATTTGCGATATCGTCGGGGCTATTGGCTTCTTGAGAACCATACAGATAATTCATACCCGCACGAATTTGCGCAGTACTATAACTGCCATAGCGGCTCAGGAAACCACCACATGAATTCATTAAACGATAGGGAACATTCGAATTGGTGATATTACCGCCATCAACGCCAGTGCCATAGAGAACATGCACCGCTTCATTGCCGTAATTTTGCAAAATATCGCGCAAACTATTACCAACGGTATCTAGGGCCTCTTCCCATGAAATTCGGACAAATTTGCCTTCACCACGTTTACCCACACGTTTCATTGGGTACTTTAATCTATCTGGGTGGTTCATTCTTCTACGGATTGAGCGGCCACGCAGGCAAGCTCTTACTTGGTGATTGCCATATTCATCTTCTCCCGTGGTATCAGATTCAACCCAATATACTTCATCGTCACGAACATGGAGACGTAATAGGCAACGGCTACCACAGTTAACGGTACATGAGCTCCAAACCGCTTTTTCTTCAGCGGATGTTGAGTTTCGAGTGTTATCGATTGCTTTTGCATTGAAAGGAAGTGATAAACCGCCTACTGCAGCAAATAAACCGCCTGCAGCGCCAGATTTCACGACATTGCGCCTTGAGATAGGGCTATTTAATAATTTATTTTTTGTATTCATTGATATGAGCCTTTATGACCATATTAAATATAATGTTATTCAAGGGGTATCTTACTCTGACATGTTTAGTTTTTTTTGCGCCATATCAATGAAGTTATATTTGCAAAACTGGTAACTTTTCTATAATAAATAAATTATATTGATAATTAATATCATCTTAACATCATGAATATAAGGAATTTTTTATTTCACTTGCTGGAGATTGAAATTTTAGAAATGTTAATGTTTGGTTTTGTAGAGAAAATATTTCTCTAGGTGAGGAGTTTTCGAAAAATAGGGAGAATATTTCTAGCAGTATAGTTGGAAAATAATAATAAATTTCTCTAGAGTCATTAATTGTTCTAAAAAAATAATAAAGATCATCATTATTTTTCGGAATAAAAAGCAAATACGGAATAACTATCTATTAGATGAATATCTAATACCTAATTAAGACGTAACTTCTTAGTGGGAATAATATTTATTTTCAACTGAGGTTAATTAAATTCAATATTAAGTGTTATAGATTGAGCAAAACCTGCAGGTGGTTTACCTACAGAGCGGCTTTTTTGTACTGCAAGCAAAGCAGCTTGATCTAATGAATCATTTCCTGAGCTACTTGCTAAGCGAATTAAGCTAATTTCCCCGTTTTGGCTTAATTGAAATTGTATTGTTGCAATACCACGGTTTTTCATTTTTTTCGCGCGGCGAGGGTATTGTTTATTTCTCTCAACTTCTTGGCGTAGTTTTTCACGGTAAGCATTAATTAATTGGCTATTAGTATCACTAGTCGCATGTTGGTTTTTGGGACCTTTTATTCCTGCGGATTGAGACGATACAAGGGCTCCAGCCTTTTGTTGTTGTGCGATTGGCAAATCATTTTTAATTTCTGTATTAGCTGGTTTGTGAGCGTTTTCAGTTCTTTTAGTGAGTTCTTTGGGCTTCACTGGTTCTTTTGGGGTTTTGATCACCTTTTTTTGCTTTTTAGGCGCAACAATGACGGCGTGTTCAACTATTGGGCTGGAAGCAATTTTTACCTCATTAGGTGTGTCTATAGGCAGGGGGATCTCTTCAGGTTCTGCAACGTTGACAGCTTGAGTCAATGCGATCGATATAATAGGCGCATCCTGTAGTGCTTGGTTTTTTAAGGATAATGATTGAGCCGTAACATAGGTTAAGTACCCAATAACAAGAACATGAAGTGTTATGGATAGCATAAAAGTGATTAATTTTCGACTCATCATAAAACCTCAATATTCTTTCTCGTTGAACCTAAAGAGGGGAGACCAATACAGGTATTAAGTAGTTATGTTTGAGTTATGACTCATAAGGTAAAATAACGATTCGAATTATATGTTAATAATTATCAATTGCAAATGATAGTTATTATCAACTTTGGTGGGTGCATATTATAATTTGTTAATATTTTGATTTTTAATGAAATATTATTTATAAGTAAAAAGGCTTGGTGAGTAGCCAAGCCTTAATGAGGTTAATTGTGTGATAAATTAGTTAAATATCATTCTCTATTTTATTTTTTGCAAAAAAAAGAGGATTATTTCGGCGTGTTTATAGGGGTTTTAATATACAAAGAACACCGTGAAGATAAGCAACACGGTGTTCGAATATTTATTAATAGTAAAATTAAGAGCGTTTAGCTACCGCTTCAGAGATACTTACTGCGTTCTCTCTATTTGCAAACCAACGGACACGTAAAAGGTCATATCCAAGATTAAACGCATAAGTATAAAATAAGAAAAAGACAAAAAAGCCGATTTCAAGTAAGAATGCATCTAAGAATGACATTTGAAGTAAAAACGCCAGCATTGGGACACCCATGATCACAAAGCTTAATTCAAATCCAACAGCATGAAAAACACGCACTTTGGCTGGGCGAGCCCCCTTGGATAAAGGCCAATAACGGTCAAAAGCCATGTTATAAAATAAGTTTAATAGCATTGCCAGCGTCGATAAGACAATAGCCACTGTTCCCATTTGGAAAATTGAGCGTCCTAAAAGCCACGCACTGACCGGTGCAGTTATCGCAATTGCGATGACCTCAAATGAAACTGCATGAAAAATTCGCTCAGTTAATGTTTTTGTATACTTGCTCATAACTACCTCAAAGATATAGAAAATTAATTTTTAGGTAAAAATCGGGTGCAATTATTTGCTATTTTTTATATATATACAAAATGGCAGCCATCGAAAAAAGCGATACCTTATGAACTATTCTATAGAAACATTGCGTACCTTTGTGGAAGCGGCATCCTTAAAGTCATTCTCTGCTGCGGCACGTAAATTAAATAAAAGCCAATCAACTGTCAGTACGACAATCAGTGGTTTTGAAGACGATTTGGGGTTTGCGTTATTTGATAGGCAGGGGCGTGAATCAACATTGACTTTTGCAGGTAGAAAAGTTTTGAGCTTAGTTGAGGATATTTTATCAGCAGATGAGCGTCTTCAAGCGCTTAGAGTTGAGTTGCTCCCTGATATTGAGCCTAGGTTAAGTTGTGCTTTTTCAGATACCTATCAGCCACCTCATGCTGAGCATATTGTAACAACATTAGATAGGCAATTTCCGCATCTTGAGTTTGAGTTTTTAATTGCAGAAAATAATGCTGTTATCGAAATGATCCAGAACCAACAAGCCCATGTTGGTATGATGGAGTCCCGTACAGAATATCCTGCGGATATTTCTTTTTCTCGTTTACCTATTCAAGGTGAATTAGGTTTATATGTATTAGATAGTCATCCATTAGCTAAAGAGAAAAAAATAACTTATCAACATTTAACGATGACTCGTCAATTACGGCTAAGCAGTAGCAGCCAAATTATTATTAATAGTGAAAAGAACTGGTTTGCACCTAATTATTTATTATTATTAGAAATGGCAGAACAAGGGGCTGGATGGGCAATATTACCAACATGGTTAGTTAAGCAATTTGGACATAACCGTTTAGTGAGTATTAATTATGATTTATGGCCACGTAAAATTGATGTGGATTTAGTTTGGTCTAAGAATAATCCACCCGGAAAAGCGGGGTACTGGTTGATTAATAAATTGCTTGATAGCTAAAATTAAGAGTATTAATTTTAAAATTCATGAATTTTCGATATATTTTTTATTGTAAAATAGTATTTACTAATTGTAATAAGATATTATCTTGTAAATAAACGTAATATAATTTTCAAAATTGGTTTTATATCGCTAATCTTAACTTAATCAAATTGTTGTTTGAGTTAATTTATTAGAGGATAAAAATGAAAAAATTATTAGTACCTACACTCTTTGCTGTTGTATCTACTATGTCATTTGCTGTTCAAGCAGCTACAACTCCAGCAGCAAGCCAATCACAGAATGCGGAACATAAATTAAATGCTTACGAAGAAATTATGGTAGGCAAAGTATGGACAACGACAGAAGCTTTAGATCAAGATAAAAAAGAAGTTAATGCAGATGATAAACAAGTCGCTAACTTTTTTGGTTTAGCTGAGTATTATCCAGACGGTACATTTAATATGACCACGTTTGATGGAAAACCTAAAATGAAAGGTGACTGGTCATTTGATGAAAATGGCAAAACTCGCTCATTAACAGCGAAAGATGACGAGGGTAAAGTCTTGTTTACTCGTGTTGTTGAAAATGTCACAGTAACCCCAGAAGAATACACATATCGTATTTATCCAGAGCAAGATAATAAAGATAAGTACTTTGATATTGTTCATAAAGTTAAGAAATAATATTTTGTACCAATAGCGCAGTCTAAATATGAATCTTATTTATTCTGCGCTATTAGTGTTTCTGTCGCTTATTTAAAACAAGTCTCAGCCCAACGCGTTAACCCTGCAGTAACGGAACCAAAATCATCCCCACGTACTATCGGAATATTAGGTAATTCTTGGCTAATAGCTTGGTGTAATATTGGGGAACGAGCACTCCCACCTGTAACGTAAATAGCATCAGGTTTGACCCCGCCTTGGTTGACTGCTTCTTTAACCAATTCAATCATTTTACTTTTTGGTGATTCAATTGATTCCACCATTTGTTCATGGGGAATATTCACTTCTAATTTTTCAGAAATTAATTTAATTTGTGCTAAATAGCTTGAGGCGTCTGATAAAGCAATTTTAGCTTCTTCAGCTTTACGTACTAAGCTATAACCTAATGTTTCATTATAAACTTCTAGTAATCGAGATATTATTTGAGGTTCTTTTGCATCTTGTTTTAAGCGTGTTAACGCTGCCAAGTTTTGTCTTGAATAAAACTCTTTTTGTGCTTCAACATTATTGATAGCAATAGGGTTCCAAAATTGCAGGAATGGCATTTTAATGCCTGATAAAGATTGGCTTTCCATCCCAAAAAGCGGCATCAATTGTTTTAATGCAAGGTAAATATCAAGGTCATTTCCACCCACCCGTTGTCCACTATGAGCAAGTAAGGATTGTGTTCTGTCTTGTGCATTTCTATAAGTGGGCCCCATTTGGATTAATGAACAATCCGTTGTTCCACCACCAATATCAACGACTAGGATAATCTGGTCTTTATTTAATGTTGATTCATATTCAAGCCCTGCGGCTACGGGTTCGAATTGAAAAGTAATATGATTAAATCCTGCGCGTTTTGCCGCGCGATAGAGTATTGATTCTGCTTGTTGGTTCGAGAGTTCCCCTCCACGACCATGAAAGTTAATAGGGCGTCCAATCACAGTATCATCAATAATCTGTTGTAAATTATTTTCTGCGGTATTCTTTATATTTTTCATCATGGCGCAGACAAGGTCTTCAAAAAAACTAATTTGGGTCTCATGTAAGCCAGATGCTCCCAAAAATGATTTAGGGGACTTCACATAATATACATCTCTAGGATCACTTAAATATAAATCTAAAGCGGCTTGCCCAAATACGATGTCTTCAAGCATTAAATCGATCCCTTCATCACGGTTAAATGCGATAGATCTTTTTAAAATTTGCTGCCCGATTTCATTCGAGGGGGCGATTTTACAATGGCGAAATAAATGCTCAGAGACTGATTCTCTTGTCGGTGCGCATAAGGTTGATGGGATATAAACGTTATCGCCTTCTAATGGTAATAATGTTGGGATCCCGTTCTTCATGACCGCAACAGCGCAGTTAGATGTACCGTAATCAAAACCGATAAACATTTCGCCTCCAAGAGTAACTATTTTGAAAAAAGGCTGAGACTTTATATCAAGCAGGGATGAATTACTATTGAAAAATAATTCTATATGAGGGATAGCTCAAAAGGAGATAGTCTGAATTGATCGCATTTTGCCTAGATGCTCTGTTAGTACAGAGTCTCCACGATAAAATGTAATCATCATTAAAAGATTGATTTACGGAATGACAGATATCTAAAGAGAATATAGTTTTTTATGTAATATTTAATTTGAGCCCTTTTATATATTAATGAAATTTTAAAGGGCTCGGAAATATCTTATTTAAACAGTTTGGTTTTATATTTACTTAATTATTACAATACTTATTCCAAATAACATTAAAGTCATTATCAGGAAATTCTTTATCATCTCTATCGATTAATGGAATGGAAACAACATTACGACCATCATTATGAAGATAAGTTTTGACCACAAAACGTTTAAATGAATATGAATTTTGGCTAGTAAAAATAAGTACTTCACCGCATACATAGCCTAGCATACCATGGTCTAAGGTTTCTCTTATCTCATGATATTTAACATTTTTATATTCGGCTGTTTTGGGAAATGCTAAAAAATCTTCAACCGCTTTTTGAGATTTTTCTACAATGTCTAAATCAGGTGTATAGTTACTTACAACGCCTCCTATAAAGGACGCGCCTGCAATTAGGCCAATAACTAAAAATGAAAATATTTTATTTTTCATAGTGTTTATTTCTTATGTTATTATTTTTGAACCTCCCAATGAATGCCAAAATATAAAATTAAATAAAATTTATCACCATAAGCTAAATTTTAATTGATAATTTCACTTACGGAGATATACTTGGATTACATTTGGGATAATTTACTGTTGCCAATCTAACATAAGATTATTTGAAGTAATATAGGGGGGACACAATGGTAATCAATAAGAAACGAAAAATTACACATTTAAATAAATAGACATTAATAAAAGAATATTTTATCACTACTGTGATAATTTAGTATGTATTAATCCCTAGCGTAATAAAATTAATAATAAAGATAAGATTATTATTTTTTATTCTTCATTATTTTTGCCATATGAATAGCTTCAATGAGCTGAGAGCGATTAATACGAGAACTATTACTATCTAATAATTTTTGCCAAATATCAATCGCTTGCTCATAATTTGCATTCATAAAGGCATCAGAAGCAACTAGCATTAATGCGGTAACTTCTTGATTATCAAGGCTTAATGCTTTGTTGATTACCGCTCTGACATCTTCGGTTAGCTGTTGACCTGCTTGGTAATATAAAACGGTTGCAATAGCAGAGTATATTTGAGCATTTTCCCCGCCATATTTTAGTGCTCTTTGATAAGCAATCAACGCATTATCATAACTGTTTTGATAAAGATAATATTCACCCAGTATAGCCCAAAGTTCACTATTTTTAGGCGATTGACGAATATCATTTTGTAAGCGTAATAAATCCTTTTGTTCTTGCTGCAATGGTGTGAATGAGAGCAGTGGATCGGATATACGTTGATATTCCTGATAAGCTAATTCAAATCGAGGTGAGAAGAAGTAACCAATAACAACCAACACAATTAATATGGCAAGTAATTTATTAAAATGCCATTGCAGGATAGTCGAGGGTGTTGTTATATCTGGGGGTAATAATTGCTCGGATATTTGTCGATGGCTAAAATTGTTCTCTATAAGTTGCTGTTTTTGTGACCGAGTAAATTTGAAAATGAAATAAAAAATGCCAATCAGAGCAATAGCAGGCAATCCCCAAAGCAGGGCAGTTCCAATCGTTAGTGGTGGGTTATACAGCACGAAATCACCATATCGTTCAGTCATATAGTGCATGATTTGCGCTTTATCTTTCCCTTCAGCAACCATTTTAAAAACTTGGTGGCGCATACTTACTGCTGTGGGGGCATTAGATTCAAGTAAATTTTGGTTTTGGCATTGCGGGCAACGTAGCTGTGAGGCGATCTGCAAAGAATATTCTTGTTCTTCAATGGAATTAAATTCCCACACATCAACGATTTGAGCATTGGATATAAAAGAGAAAAATAGGAAAAATAGTGCTAATAGGATTCTAAGCATTTTTTATTCTCCCTTTTACCCAGCTTATTAATAGGCCAAAACACATCACAAATGCACCGCCCCAAATCCATTGAATGCCATCTTGCACGTAAAGGCGTATCGCGTAGCTATTTGTTCCTGTTTTCTCACCTAATACCGCATACCAATTGCGTAACCATCCCCAATATATACCAGGTTCAATCATTAATTGCTGGCGAGCGGTATAAAGGCGGCGCTCGGTGATTAACTGGTGTAATGGCTGGCCAGCTTTGCTAATTTGTATAATAGCCTTTTCGGTCGTGTAATTAGATTTAGCTTCAAGTTGCAGTTCGTTGAATTGGAATTGATAACCGGCGAGTGAAATAGATTGCCCAACAGAAAGATTAACACTCGTTTCGTGGTGGCTACCAATTGACAAGGCAATACCAGTAGCAAAAATTACAACTCCTGTATGAGCGATAAGGGAAGGGAAATGTTGCCGAATAGCATCGATAGGACGTAGCCAAAAGATAAGCAAAATTGCAAATAAAAAACCACAAGAAATGGCGATAATAAGCCCTTTAGACCAAAGAGATAAGCTTAATAACACACTGAGAAGTATAATTAAAAGAATACGCCATTGGGGTTTAATGCGAGTTTTGCTAAGAGGATAAATGGCACTCACAGCCATTATGATTAGCATTAAAATACCAAATGGTAATAACGCTTGGTTAAAATAAGGCGCCCCAACCGATATTTTCCCCCAACCAAATAACGTGTAAATCATTGGGTAAAGCGTGCCCGTCAGGACAATAAATAATACAGTAGAAAATAGGATTAAAGTGAGTAATAAGTAAAGCTGACGGCGATTAATATTAGTTGGTAAATTATCGATATTTTTAGCTTTCCAACCATATATACATAAAGCCCCGAAACTCAGAAAACTGAACAATAAAAAGAGGGGTGCAGCCCTAACGTTATCCAAAGCAAACGCATGGACAGACATTAAAATCCCTGAGCGTACAATTAATGTGCCTAATAAAGATAAAATAAACGTAAGAATTGCCAGCAATATAGACCAGTGGCGATAGTGCCCAGTTTTGCGTGAGACTGTTAAGCTATGAAATAGGGCAGTTGCACTTAGCCATGGCAATAATGACGCATTTTCAACAGGGTCCCAAAACCACCAACCACCCCAACCAAGTTCACTGTATGCCCACCATGACCCAAGAGTGATACCCAAAGTGAGTATGCACCAACTAGGAACGACAAAGCGCCAACAGAGCCCGGCGATAGTTTGGTTAAATTGCCCGCAAAGTGTAGATGCAAGCGCTAAGGCGGTTACGACCATTAACCCGCTATAGCCTAAATAAAGTAGAGGGGGATGTAATATTAATCCCCAATGTTGCAGCATTGGGTTGAGATCTCTCCCTTCAATAGCGGGAGGAAAAATGCGAACAAAGGGGTCAGAATAAAATACGATAAACAGTAATAATGCCGCACTGATAATGGCAAGAAGCGTTAGTGTGAGAGGAAACACGAGGTGAGTTTGCTGGCGATAACGCCATGCAAATAGACAACTCCAAGCTGAGATAAACAACAGCCAAAGAAATATTGACCCTTCATGGCCTCCCCATACTGCCGCAATTTTAATATATAGCGGCGATAGCCGATGGCTATGTTGCGCCACATATACGACCGAAAAGTCACTTTGAATAAAACTGATAGTTAAACAAATATAAGCAACGAGCAAGAAAAGAAATTGTAAGTAGGTCCAAAGAATATTCCGAGGCATTTGCCTCGGAATATGGCGGAAGAAACCAATAACTCCGAATGATACTTGAAAACAGGCAATACACAGTGCCAATGCAAGGCAGAGAAAGCCAATTTCTGGGAGTATGAGTTCCAATGATTACCCTTATTATTTAGTGAGTTATGCGACGGTCAACTGCCCTGCGTATAACACAAAGAAGCGTAAGCAGAAGACACCCAGTAAGCTTGCACCACTGATAATCAATACTCTTGCTGCGCCTTGTCCTTTGTCCATCCATTTCTTGAATAGAAGTGGAATAATAAAACCAAACCCGACAACACCAATCCAAAACCACCAAGTCCAGAAACCACCGCCTAATGCAGCAATTAATGAACGGATTTTCCCATCGTCTCCTAAAGCTAACCCGACAAAAAAGGCCGCTAATAGGAATATCTCCAACCAAATAACAAAGCTTTCGATACGGTGCAAAAATGCGGTTTCGCCGTTATGAATATTTTTGCGGTAGCGCAATGCGATTGCTATGAGTGATACCGCAATACCTGAAGATATTCCTGAAAATAGGAATAAAGCTGGTAATAATGGGTTGTTTAAGAATGGATAAGATTTTAATGCTGAAAGTAAAAAACCGGTATAAGCCCCAAGCAAAACGGCCAATATGAGCATCACAATATCCAGAAAACGCATTGCACGGTTTAGCAGGGTTAATACTCTTGGGATGATGGTAAATTTGGGCAGCCATTTTTGCTGTAAAACAATGAGTTCTTTTTCATAGATTTTAGCTAGCCAAATAACAAGCACTGCCATATACACTTGGAATAACATCACACCCATCGACATAACTGAGGTCGGGCTGTAATGAAACATTAATTTCCAGAACGTCCATGGACGCGTCAAGTGGAGAATTAAGATCAATAACCCAAAGATGATCGTCGTCGGAGCTAAAATCAGTGTTGTGCGCATTAGAGTGCTATCACTGTCAGCCGAAGTGGGATAATACTGGCGCATAAGTACCGCAAGTACCACAAGCCCAGCCGAAATACCAATTAAGAATAAGTAAACCGCAATGGGCCAGTCCCACACTAAGGATTCAAAATGGAAAGCAGAAGCTGTTGTCATTGGCTAACCTCCCCATATTTGAACGGAACCCGATACATTTTGGGGTGAGTACCGAGTGCAATTTTGAATCGATAAGTCGGTTTTTCTTTTAGCATCAACGAAATATCGCTCTTAGGGTCATCTAAATTACCAAAGGTTAATGCTTTGGTTGGGCAAGATTCGACGCAAGCCGGCTGCTTGCCCTTTTTTAGATTAGTTTTACGGCAGAAATCACATTTATCCGCGGTTTTATTGATGGGGTGAATAAACCTGACGCGATAAGGGCAGGCAGCAATACAGTATTGGCAGCCGACACATAAGTCAGGGTTGACATCAACAATCCCTGTCGTTTTATCAATAAAAGAGGCACCAGTAGGGCAAACATCGACACAAGGTGCACTTTCACAATGTTGACAGGAGTGGCGAAAAAAACGGTATTTAACATCAGGAAACTGGCCAATAGGCTCACTACGGATGATAGTTAACCGCGAAACACCTTCTGGGACTTGGTTAACCTCTCGGCATGCATCCATACACGCCGTACAGCCGATGCACAGATTTTCATCGTGCACCATGCCGTAGCGAACGCCATCTATTTTCATGGTGTTAGCTAGCGTATGGCTAGCAACTCCTCCTACCGCCGCCAGTGCTCCTGAGTAGATAATGAATTGACGACGAGAACAACTCATGGCTGCTCCTTACGCAATTTCACCGCTGCTGGGTTGAAATCAGGGTTATTGCGTTGATCTGAGTGGCAGTCGACACATATTTTTACTTTGCCCTTATCAGTCAGCACCTTCATCGTATCTTGTTTCGGATGAAGGTCATGGCAACTCGCGCAGGCTACTTTGGTGACGTGAACATCATGAGGCCAGAACGCTTTTTGCAGCTGCTCCGGTAAGTGACATGATAGACAGACACTGTTTTGTTGCTCAACGGTATACATTGGGTTGTTAAAGCGCATGACATCTTTGACGCCTTCACGGTGATCAGGCCCTGGGTTACCGTGGCAGTTGGTACAAGTCACGGGTAAATTATTGTTAGGGTTAACCACTTCTGCGTGAGTGCCATGCATGCCTTCTTGGTCAGGTTTATGGCAGTCTAAGCAGGCTTTGTCAGCGCTGCGTTGCTGCGTGACAACCCAACGGCCTTCTGCATTTTCTTGGGCCATTTGTGGGGTTGCGGATGCGGCTGTTGCCCATAATAAGCCTGTTGCCAGCACCCCAGCAGTTAATAACGAACGTAGTACGCTCATATTCACTCCATTGGTTGTATTGCCCCATTATTTGGGGCAAATCATGGTTATTTGGCTAATAGGTCATTTTTACGAGCTTGGTCATCCCATTGCGGAACCACAGTTTTTAAGAACTCTTGTTTTTCCGCATTGATTTTTTGCATATCTAAACCAATGGCTTGTTGCGCTTTTTCCTTGGTTGAAATATCTGGAATGGCAATTTCATGGGTGATGCCTTTTGAGCCTAACAGGCGAGCGAGCTTGGTTCGTGCATCTGCCGCTTTATCCATCGAACCACCTAACATACGCAGGCCTTCATCCGGTGCGTGCATATGAATACCGTGGGAGGCGATAGCTAAATCCCAACGCCATTGTGCATGACGAATATCAGTCAAAATTGGCTTCATTTCATCTTCTGTTGCGCCTGCATCCCATGCAGCTTTTGCTTCAAAGTGAGCACGAACTAATTGATCTTCCGCTTTGATTTTCATCTCTTGGATAGCGACTTTACGTTCAGCAACCACATCTTGCAGTTGTTGTTTGCTTTGGGTATGGCAAGTGCTACAAGTTTGTTCGAAATTATCGAATGGATTACCAATTTTATGGCTGGTGTACAGTTCGCCTTTTTCGTTTTGCAGTTTTGGCATATGGCAGTCAATACAGGTCACGTTATTTTTGCCATGAATACCCGCACTCCAAGTTTCATATTCAGGGTGTTGGGCTTTTAGCATAGGCGCTTTCGACAATGAGTTGGTCCAGTCAGAGAAACCAATGTTGTCGTAGTAGACTTCCATATCTTCGACTTTGGTACCGTTATCCCATGGGAATTTCACTGATTTTTTATCGCCAGAGAAATAGTATTCCACGTGACATTGGCCACACACCATGGATTGCTGGTCGAACCGACTGGCTTTATCAAACGGTTTGCCAATCGCTTCCATTGCACGCTCTGCATAAGGGCGTGAAAGCGTTAGCTCTGGTTTACCTTTTGCAAAATCCGCAGAGTCTGTTTTATGACAATCTGCACAGCCTAAGACATTAACCACTTCGGGGCCACCTTTTGCCCACTTACCTTCGAAATAGCCATCTTCGCCATGTTCTTGGATTAGCCTCGCCACATCGGGGCTTTTACAGCTCCAACATGCCATCGGAAGTGGACCATCTTGGGCGTCTTTAGGAGCACCGGTTCGTAAGGTTTCACGGACGTCGATGACAGCATAGGCGTGACCACGAGGTTTGTTGTAGTCGCGTGAGAATGGGTATCCAGCCCACAGTACGACTAAGCGAGGGTCTTCCGCTAATGCATCTTCACGGTTTGATTGCTCGGATGTTGCTCGCCAAGAGTGGTACTGGTCAGGGTGAGCGGCTTCGAAAGTTTCATTTCGAGCATTGATGGTAGATGTACTATCTTTAGTAGGAGTTTGAGCATGAACAGAGGTAAAGAGAAATATTCCTGCAACCAGACTCAATAAGCATAGTGCATTATTTCTTATGTTTGCCATAAAAAGGGCCTCGAGTAATTTTAGCCAGTCATCCCTTCATTTTTCGAGTTGTGTTTGTATTGTGACCTATGACTCGAACTATTTTGGGTATCTTTTTGTTATTTAGGTTTGATAGTAAGCGCACAGATACTACCAAGACATTGCCAATTTATATGTGTAACAAAAAACCACACTAAAAATATTGTTTTTGATCAAAAGTTAATTTGTAATAAGGAAATAGAATGTGAAGAAATAATAAAAAATAGGTATTATTGAAATTGATATAGTTATTTTTCAATAGTTTTAAATTGTTAGTTTCAATAATTAATTAATAATGATTCTTATTCTGATGCTTAGCGTTATCCAATTCTATTTTATTGATTTTAAAATAATTTTTTTATGTTTAATATTTAATGGTTGTTTTTAAAATAAAGTTAGAAATGAAATTTGTTTAATATCAAAAAAAACACAGATATTTTTTTTCTAAATGACATTGCACATACTACTTTAGTGGTAGTTTTTGGTTGGTGTTATAATTTAAAAAATTAAAACTTGAGTTTAAATTAATAATTCATATTAAAAAAATGTTAATAAATAATTAAAAAGGCCTGTTTGTTTATCATTTTGATGCTATTTTTAGCTAATGGCGAGTAAATAACGTAAATGTTGTCATTTCTAGTCGTATACGGGGAATTACCTCTTTTACCCACTTGGTAGTATGTATTTTTATAACCTCTATCGTTAATATTTCTCATAAATACACATATAAAAAATGCGGTTTATCAATACGTTTTAGTTTTTTTGTTGGCAATGTAAAGGAAAAAAACATGGTTGATCTCACCCGTCGGGGAGTATTAACTGGTGCGTGGCGTAGTGCAGCCCCAGTGGTTCGGCCGCCATGGAGTGGTAGTGAAACGCAATTTATTGAATTGTGTACCCGTTGTAATGCCTGCGTTGAGAGTTGCGAAACGGCAATTATCCAACCGGGAGCAGGGGGCTACCCTGTTGTTGATTTTAAGCGTGGTGAATGTACATTTTGCTATGCATGTGCAACAGCATGTCCAGAACCTATTTTCCTTCCAAAACATTCCCAACCTTGGGATATCTCAATTTCGATTGGCCAAAATTGTCTTGCTTATCTTTCGATTGAATGTCGACGTTGCCAAGACAGTTGTGAGCCTGAAGTCATCTCTTTTCGTCCGTCAATGGCCGGTATATACCAGCCAAAAGTAGAAACACCAGGTTGTACAGGCTGTGGTGCTTGTGTCGCAGGTTGCCCAGTTTCAGCCATTACCGTGGAGCATGAACATGCACAGTAACTATCAAGTGTGCAGTTTAATAGTACAAGTAAAAAGTGAACGACTGTCTACTGTGGCCGAAGAAATTAATCAACTTTCTAATTGTGAGGTGGCGTTAAGCGCCCCAGAAAACGGAAAACTGATTGTGGTTGTTGAAGGGCAAGGTAGTAGAACGTTGTTAGATACTATTGATTTAGTACGCGATATTGACGGCGTACTAGATGTTTCGCTGGTTTACCACCAGCAGGAAGAGCAAGGTGAGGAAGATTATGAAACTCAGTCGTCGTAGCTTTATGAAAGCCAATGCGATAGCGGCCGCTGCTGCGGCGGCAGGTATTGGCGCACCAAGCATTGCGAAAGCAGTGGTTGGCCAACAAGAAAGTATTAAATGGGACAAAGCCCCTTGCCGTTTTTGTGGTACAGGCTGTGGGGTATTGGTGGGAACTCAAAATGGTCGCATCGTGGCCAGCCAAGGTGACCCAGAAGCGCCTGTAAACCGTGGTCTAAACTGTATCAAAGGGTATTTCTTACCTAAAATCATGTACGGAAAAGACCGTTTAACGCAGCCAATGTTGCGTATGAAAGACGGTGAATATGACAAAAATGGGGAGTTCACACCGATCACGTGGGAACAAGCCTTTGATGTTATGGAAGAAAAAGTCAAAACCACATTAAAAGAAAAAGGCCCTGAAGGGATCGGTATGTTCGGTTCGGGTCAGTGGACAGTTTGGGAAGGCTATGCAGCATCAAAACTGTTCAAAGGTGGATTCCGTTCTAATAACTTAGACCCTAATGCACGCCACTGTATGGCTTCTGCGGTAGTGGGCTTCATGCGTACTTTCGGTATGGATGAGCCAATGGGTTGTTATGATGACATTGAGCATGCTGACGCGTTTGTCCTTTGGGGCTCAAACATGGCAGAAATGCACCCAATCTTGTGGTCTCGTATCACCAACCGCCGTCTGTCTAACCCTGACGTGCGTGTTGCCGTGTTATCGACTTTTAAACACCGTAGCTTTGAATTAGCGGATAACGGTATCGTTTTTACACCACAATCTGACTTAGTGATTCTGAACTATATTGCGAATTATATTATTCAAAATAATGCAGTTAATCAGGAATTCCTTGATAAACACGTGAATTTACGTCGTGGTGCAACAGATATCGGTTATGGATTACGCCCAACTCATCCACTCGAACAAAAAGCGAAAAATGCAGGTTCTGATGCATCTGAGCCAATGACGTGGGATGAATATAAAGCCTTTGTTGCGGAATATACTTTAGACAAAACTGTAGAAATGACAGGGGTTCCAAAAGATCAGTTAGAAGAACTCGCTAAACTTTACGCAGACCCTAAAACTAAAGTGGTTTCTTATTGGACCATGGGCTTTAACCAGCACACTCGCGGTGTTTGGGCAAATAACTTAGTGTATAACCTGCACTTACTGACAGGGAAAATTTCTCAACCTGGCTGTGGGCCGTTCTCATTAACCGGTCAGCCATCAGCGTGTGGTACCGCTCGTGAAGTTGGTACGTTCTCACACCGTTTACCAGCGGACATGGTGGTTACCAATGAAAAACACCGTGAAAAAGTAGAAGGTGTATGGGGGTTACCTGCTGGGACGATCCCTGAAAAAGTCGGTTTACATGCCGTTGCCCAAGACCGCGCTTTAAAAGACGGTAAATTGAATTTTTACTGGGTAATGTGTAACAACAACATGCAAGCGGGCCCGAATATCAACCAAGAGCGTATGCCAGGTTGGCGTGACCCTCGCAACTTTATTGTGGTTTCTGACCCCTATCCAACAGTAAGTGCGTTAGCTGCTGACTTGATTTTACCAACAGCAATGTGGGTAGAAAAAGAAGGCGCTTACGGTAATGCGGAACGTCGTACTCAGTTTTGGCGTCAGCAAGTTAAAGCACCAGGCGAAGCGAAATCTGACTTAATGCAGATGGTGTTGTTCTCTAAACGCTTTACAACGGATGAAGTGTGGCCTGAAGAGTTACTCGCGAAAAAACCTGAATTACGCGGTAAAACGTTGTATGACGTGTTATTCGCTAACCAAGCGGTAACGAAGTTCCCTGTAAGCGAGTTAGCCGAAGACCAACTTAACGATGAATCACGTGAATTAGGCTTCTACTTACAAAAAGGGCTGTTCGAAGAATACGCTGGCTTTGGTCGTGGTCATGGTCATGACTTGGCTGATTTTGATGACTACCACAAAGCGCGCGGTATCCGTTGGCCAGTGGTTGATGGCAAAGAAACGCAGTGGCGTTATAGCGAAGGAAATGACCCTTACGTTAAGGCTGGCGCGGGTTATCAATTCTACGGTAAACCCGATGGTAAAGCGGTCATTTTTGCATTGCCATTTGAGCCTGCTGCTGAATCGCCAGATAAAGAATATGACTTATGGTTATCAACAGGCCGTGTATTAGAACATTGGCATACCGGTAGTATGACACGCCGTGTTCCTGAACTACACCGTGCTTTCCCTGAATCTCTTGTGTTTATACATCCAATCGATGCGAAAGAGAGAGGTTTACGCCGTGGTGATAAAGTCAAAGTAGTTTCACGCCGTGGTGATGTGACCACGATTGTTGAAACTCGTGGCCGTAATAGACCACCAAAAGGCTTAGTTTACATGGCGTTCTTCGATGCTGCGCAGCTAGTGAATAACTTAACACTGGATGCAACCGATCCGCTTTCAAAAGAAACGGATTACAAAAAATGTGCCGTTAAACTGGAAAAGGTGTAATTGCTCATGCCCCAGAAAGCTAAGTCTCAACAGGCTAAGTCCCAGAACAGTCGTCGTCGCTTTTTACGCGATGTCGCCCGCACTGCGGGTGGGTTGGCGGCTGTTGGTGTGGTGCTGGGGCTTCAGCAACAAACTTCCCGTGCGAGTGGAGTTAAGCTTCGCCCGCCGGGAGCTCTTGATGAAAAAGCATTTGCCAGTGCATGTGTCCGTTGTGGGCAATGCGTTCAAGCCTGTCCGTATGACATGTTGAAATTAGCGACATTGGCATCAGGCTTGGCTTCAGGAACGCCGTACTTCATCGCTCGAGAAAACCCGTGTGAAATGTGTGAGGATATTCCTTGCGCCAAAGTTTGCCCAAGTGGTGCATTGGATAAAGACATTGAGTCGATTAACGATGCACGCATGGGGTTAGCCGTTTTACTCGATCAGGAAAACTGCCTGAACTTTCAAGGGCTAAGGTGTGATGTATGTTACCGCGTATGTCCACTGATTGATGAAGCCATCACATTGGAACTTGAACAAAACCACCGAACAGGTAAGCACGCGCGCTTCTTACCCACAGTCAATAGCAATTACTGCACGGGATGCGGTAAATGTGAACAGGCTTGTGTATTGGAAGAGGCGGCTATCAAGGTATTACCAAGGTCGTTAGCAAAAGGTGAGTTAGGACACCATTACCGCTTTGGTTGGCTGGAGGGTAACAATGGCGAATCGTAAACGTGATGCCGGACGTGAAGCTCAGGCAAAAAAAGGTTGGTGGCAGAGCCACAAGTGGTTGGTATTTAGACGCATAAGCCAATTGCTGGTGTTAGCGATGTTCTTGAGTGGGCCATGGTTTGGGGTGTGGATTTTACATGGTAACTACAGCAGTAGCTTATTGTTAGATACCGTACCTTTGACTGACCCATTAATCACCTTAGAGAGCTTAGCAAGTGGTTACTTACCGGGGATCTCAGCATTAGTTGGGGCTGCTATCGTATTCGGGGTTTATGCACTGTTGGGTAAGCGTATTTTCTGCAGTTGGGTTTGTCCTGTAAACCCAGTGACGGATGCCGCGGCGTGGTTAAGACGTAAGTTTGATTTTAACCAGTCCGCAACGATACCACGCAATATTCGTTATGTATTGCTGGTGGTTATCCTGATCGGTTCTGCTATTACAGGAACCTTACTTTGGGAATGGCTTAATCCAGTTTCATTAATGGGGCGCAGTTTAATTTTTGGTTTTGGCAGCGGTGCATTGGTTTTAGTTGCACTGTTTTTATTCGATTTATTAGTTGTGGAACATGGTTGGTGCGGTCACCTTTGCCCATTAGGTGCGCTATATGGCGTGGCAGGGTGTAAGGGCGCACTAGTTGTTACAGCGGAAAATAAAGAAAACTGTAGCCGTTGTATGGACTGTTTCCACATTTGTCCGGAGCCGCAAGTTCTGCGTGCACGGGTCCTAGATAAACAAGCTCCAGCACAGATATCAGATAAAGATTGTATCACTTGCGGTCGTTGCATTGATGTTTGTTCTGAGGATGTTTTTAAAATAACACTAAGATGGAGTTCGGGAGCAAAATCATGAAAAATCCTGTCCTGAAAAAGACGATCAGCCGTTGGGTGGCTGGAATGGCCTTTGTTGTAAGCAGTCTTGTTTGGGCTGCTAATGGTGTAGACCTGACCCAATCACCAGAAGTATCCGGTACGTCAGAAGGAAGCATTCATATTCCGAAAGAGCAAGAAAGAATGGCATTAAACTATGTGAATCAACCGCCAATGATCCCACATAGTGTTGAAGGTTATCAAATTACCACTAATACTAATCGTTGTTTGCAATGCCATGGTGTGGAAAATTATCGCACCACAGGGGCACCAAGAGTTAGCCCAACGCACTTTATGGATGCAACAGGCAAAGTTCTTGGCGAAGTCGCACCAAACCGCTACTTCTGTCTACAGTGCCACGTGCCGCAATCAGACACGGCACCGATTGTTGATAACACATTTACCCCATCCAAAGGTTTTGGGAAATAAGGGGGAATTATGTCAAATAACAATGATAAGCAAATAAATGATGACAAGCCGAAGAAAAAGGGCTTGTTTGGATTAATCGGCCGAGTATGGCGGTGGTGGCGTAGGCCAAGCCGTTTAGCATTAGGAACCTTATTGCTGATTGGTTTTGTGAGTGGTGTTATCTTCTGGGGCGGCTTCAATACGGGTATGGAAATGGCCAATACGGAAGAGTTTTGTATTAGCTGCCATGAAATGCGTGAGAATGTCTATGAAGAATATATGGATACTATTCACTATACTAACCGTAGTGGTGTTCGCGCAACTTGCCCAGATTGTCACGTACCGCATGAGTTTGGCCCAAAAATGGTGCGTAAAATTCAAGCGAGTAAGGAGCTATACGGGAAAATTTTTGGCATCATCGACACGCCTCAAAAATTTGAAGACCATCGGTTAGCGATGGCGCAAAGTGAGTGGCGACGGATGAAAAATAACGACTCACAAGAGTGTCGTAACTGCCACAATTTTGAGTATATGGATTTCACGGCACAAAAAGGGGTTGCAGCTAAAATGCATGACCAAGCCATCACTGATGGTAAAACTTGCATTGACTGTCACAAAGGAATTGCCCATAAATTGCCGGACATGCGTGAAGTTGAACCTGGCTTTTAATTTAAGGTAATCATTTTATGATGAGTTATACCGATAAATTATAAGTAATGATCAATAAATAGGCTGGTTATGCGTTTGAGTATGATCAGCCTAAGTTATATTTGTGTTAAATCAATATATTTGCTTTTTTAATGTGTATTGTATGATTCTGTCACGCAGCATTTACTAACAATATAATAAATCAGGGTAATTAAACTATGTGGAAAAAGCTTCATCAACTTGCCATCCCAGTTAACCTTTACCGGTTATGTGGGCGTCTAATACCGTGGTTTATTATATTGAGTGTAATTTGTTTAGCGGTGGGGTGGATTTGGGGATTTGGCTTTGCGCCAACCGATAAAGTCCAAAGCCAAAGTTATCGTATTATGTATATCCATGTTCCTGCCGCGATGTGGTCGATGGGCATTTATGCCACAATGGCAATTACTGCTTTTGTTGGTCTTGTCTGGCAAATGAAAGTCTCTGAATTGGCGATAGCGGCAATGGCACCGATAGGGGCGGTATTTACTTTTATTGCCTTGGTAACAGGTGCGACATGGGGTAAACCAATGTGGGGTGCATGGTGGGTATGGGATGCACGTTTAACCTCTGAACTAATTCTATTTTTTCTGTATGTGGGGATTATTGCTTTATGGCATGCTTTTGATGACCGCCGTACAGCAGGAAAGGCCGCTGCGATTTTAGTATTAATTGGTGTGATTAACTTACCTATTATTCATTATTCAGTTGAATGGTGGCAAACTTTGCATCAACCTTCGACGCGTATGCAAGAAAGTATCAACCCAGCTATGCGTACGCCACTACGTTTAGCTATCCTTGGTTACCTATTTCTCTTTATCTCATTAACGTTAATTCGTTTACGTAGTCAATTATTGTTGTTAGAACGTAACCGTCCATGGGTATTAGATATTGTGAATAAAAAAGGACGTCAATCATGACTAGCGCATTTGCATCTTGGAGTGAATTTTGGGCGATGGGCGGCTATGGTTTTTATGTATGGCTGGCGGTTGCGCTGACATTAATACCTATTTTGTTACTCTGTTTGCATACATACATACAAAGAAAAATGATAATAAATGCAATTATTCAACAGCAAGCTCGTGAAGTAAGACAAAAAGCAGCAAGAGCGCGTAGGGAGGGAGTGTGAATATTCGTCGTCGTAACCGACTTTGGTTGATCTGTTCCATATTGGTTGGCGTGGGGTTAACCCTCGCATTGATTCTCTACGCATTGCGCTCAAGTATTGACTTGTTTTATACCCCCGGTGAAATCATCTATGGTAAGCGGGAAACTCAGCAAATCCCTGAAGTTGGGCAACGTTTGCGCGTTGGCGGCATGGTGATGCCCGGTAGTGTAGTACGTGACTCTGACCCTGTCTCTAATGCCGTCAATATCACTTTCACTGTTTATGATGCCGAAGGTGAAGTAGACGTAAGTTATCATGGAATTTTGCCTGACTTATTCAAAGAAGGGCAAGGTGTCGTTGTTCAAGGGGAATTACAAGAGAACAATCATATTTTAGCGAAAGAAGTGCTTGCTAAACATGATGAAAACTATACGCCACCAGAGGTTGAAAAGGCGATGCAAGAAAACCACCGCAGGCCAGCAGCTGCCTATAAGGACAATGCATCATGATCCCTGAAATTGGTAGCGTTTTACTGTGCTTGGCATTAGGTCTTGCCGTTTTGCTGTCTTTTTACCCGCTATGGGGGGTGGCACGCAATGATGCACGCTTGATGGCATCATCACGTCCATTAGCATGGTTACTTTTTCTCTGTGTAACAGGGGCATTCCTAGTATTAGTGAATGCCTTTGTTGTTAATGATTTTTCAGTCACGTATGTCGCCAATAACTCTAATACGCAATTACCTATTTGGTATCGTGTTGCGGCGACATGGGGAGCTCACGAAGGTTCATTATTACTATGGGTATTATTAATGAGTGGCTGGACATTTGCGGTGGCAATTTGTAGTTACCGTATGCCTCTCGACATTGTTGCCCGTGTTTTAGCTGTTATGGGGATGGTTAGCGTTGGTTTTTTGCTGTTCATCATCTTTACTTCAAACCCATTTTCGCGCACGCTGCCTGCCTTTCCGATTGAAGGGCGTGACCTCAACCCATTACTACAAGACCCAGGGCTGATTTTCCACCCACCATTGTTATACATGGGCTATGTCGGCTTCTCAGTGGCATTTGCCTTTGCGATTGCGGCATTGTTAAGTGGCCGGTTAGACAGCTCTTTCACACGTTTTGCTCGCCCTTGGACGATGGCAGCTTGGTTCTTTTTAACGTTAGGGATCATGTTAGGTTCCGCATGGGCTTATTATGAATTAGGCTGGGGGGGCTGGTGGTTCTGGGACCCAGTGGAGAATGCCTCCTTTATGCCATGGTTAGTGGGAACGGCATTGATCCACTCACTTTCCGTTACTGAACAGCGAGCCACTTTTAAAGCATGGTCACTATTATTGTCGATTTTTGCTTTCTCATTGTGTTTACTCGGGACTTTCTTAGTTCGCTCAGGGGTACTGGTTTCGGTACACGCCTTTGCCTCAGACCCATCTCGAGGGTTATTTATCTTAGCCTTCATGGTGATAGTGATTGGCGGCTCTTTACTGGTGTTTGCACTGCGTGGGCACAAGGTACGCTCAAGGGTTAACAATGCCTTATGGTCGCGTGAATCCATGTTATTGGGTAATAACGTTATCCTAACAGCAGCGATGCTAGTTGTGTTACTCGGTACATTGCTACCGTTAGTCCATAAACAAATTGGCCTGGGTACGATTTCCATTGGTGAACCGTTCTTTAATACCATGTTTATCGCGTTGATGGTGCCATTTGCCTTGTTACTAGGAATTGGGCCACTTGTGCGTTGGGGACGTGACCGCCCTGCGGCTATCAAAAAGTTATTAATCATTGCAACGGTATTAACCGTTATTCTTTCTTTTGCCCTACCATTACTGATGGAAGATAGGGTAGAAGCGTTGACGGTTGTCGGCTTAATGATGGCGTGCTGGATAGCAATTCTTGCCTTCGCAGAAATGCGAGTCCGCATCAGTAAGAAAATCAAGCTCACGCCAAGTTACTGGGGAATGGTACTGGCGCATTTAGGTTTGGCGGTAACCATCGTCGGTATTGCCTTTAGCCAAAATTACAGTATTGAGCGTGATGTGAAAATGAAGCCGGGTGATAGCATTTCAATTCGTGCTTATACCTTTGTATTTAATGGCGTACGAGAGGCTGATGGCCCTAACTACCAAGGTGTCATTGGCAGTATTTCAGTGAAAGAGAAAGACAAAGTCATCGGTGTTTTAATGCCAGAAAAACGTTTTTATAGCGTTAGCCGAGCTGTTATGACCGAAGCGGCGATTGATGGTGGTTTTACTCGCGATTTATATGCTGCATTGGGTGAGGAAGTCGCTAAAGATACGTGGACTATGCGTTTGTATTATAAACCATTTGTTCGTTGGATCTGGTCTGGTGGCGTATTAATGGCTATTGGTGCGTTATTTTGCTTGTTTGACCCACGTTATCGTCGCCGTAAATTACAAGGGGAAACAGCATGAACCGCAAAGTCTTCTTAATTCCTTTTATTATTTTTGCAGGAATCGCTGCGGTCCTGTTATGGCAATTGATGCGTAATGCAGAAGGGGATGATCCTCGTTTATTAGAATCCGCTTTAATTGGTAAGCCAGTGCCCGTTTTTCGCCTTGAATCGCTAGAAAACCCCGGTCAGCACTACGAATCCGATGTATTAACACAAGGGCAACCTATCTTGTTGAATGTTTGGGCAACATGGTGCCCTACATGCCGTGCAGAACATCAATATTTGAATAAGTTGTCTGCACAGGGTGTTCGTGTGGTTGGGTTGAACTATAAAGATAAACGGGATAAAGCCATTGTGTGGTTGCGTGAGTTAGGCAACCCTTATGCCTTAAGCTTATTTGATGGTGAAGGTATGTTAGGCCTTGATTTAGGGGTATATGGTGCACCTGAAACGTTCTTAATTGATGGTAATGGTGTGATCCGTTATCGTCACGCAGGGGCAATGGACGAGCGCGTCTGGGAAAAAGAATTTAAACCCCTTTGGGAGCGCTATAATCAGGAGGCGAACCAATGAGGTATTTATTGGGTTTATTGATGTTAGCGTTAAGTGCAACGGTGACATATGCATCGACAGAAGTCTTTACTTTCGATAATGAACAGCAAGAGCAGCAATTTCGTAAATTAACCGAAGAGCTACGTTGCCCTAAATGCCAGAACAACAGCATTGCGGATTCTAATTCAATGATTGCACTGGACTTGCGCCAAAAAGTGTATGAGTTAATGAAAGAAGGCAAAAACCGTGATGAAATCGTTGATTACATGGTTGCACGTTATGGTTACTTCGTCACTTATAACCCACCACTGACGCCGCTAACGATTGTACTGTGGGGGTTACCGTTTGTTGCGATAGCGGTAGGCGGCTGGATCATCTTTGCCCGTTCTAAAAAACGCGTTAGATTAAAACAGGTTGAGCAGGGCGATGAGGAAGCATTACCTGAGGCCTCTCGCACTAGCAACTGGGTTTATTTACCCGGGTTTATCATTGCATTAGGTGTTGCGGGGGGGGCTTATTATCAGGTAGGTAGCTACGAGAAAGTGGCAGATTGGAATAATGCCTATCAACAAGCTCCCGCTTTGTTAGACAGAGCGCTAGACCCGTCTGAGCCACCACTCAATAATGCGGAAATGGAACACCTCGCTTTAGGTCTACGTACTCGCCTCCAGGAAGACCCGCAAAATGTAGAAGCGTGGGAAATGCTAGGCCGTATTGGTATGGTGTTGGGGAATGCGACTATGGCAACCGATGCCTATGGCCGTGCTTATCGCCTAGCCCCTAAAAATGAAAATGTAGTGATGGGGTATGCGGAAGTTTTGACACGCTCTTCTGACCCAGAAGATAACCGTCAAGGTGCAGAGCTACTTAAAAAGCTGATTGCTGAAGACCGTACCAATGTGAAAGCATTAAGCATTTTTGCATTCAATGCATTTGAGCAAGAGCGTTATGCAGAGGCCATCTCGGCTTGGCAAATGATGTTAAAACTACTGCCTGAGAATGACCAACGTCGTCCTATTATCGAGCGTAGTGTTGAACAGGCTCTGATGATGGTACACGAAAAGAAAGGGCTGCCAGCGAAAGCGGAATAGTTAATGGCAGTCTAATTATTATGACTAAAAGGGAGCAACCGCTCCCTTTTGTTTACCTAGCAAATAACCTATTTGTTCAAATTGTGATCCTTCTCTCAATTCATCATTATTTTACCCATAATAGATTATAACGATTAATCAGGATTTTTTTATCTTATTCAATTAATTAAACTCTAAATATAAATTATTAATTTAACTTTATTTTACTTTTAAATTTTTATATTTATGAAATATATAATAAATAATCCGAATTATTATATTTACTTATGTACTCCCTTCTTAGTCTAAATTCCATAAAGTAAACTAATCAATTCTTATATTATTTTGATAACAATAGAAGATTTACCTTTGGTTATTCTTTTTTGGTTTTTTTTGTTTTTACTTTTATGCTTTTTGCTTTTTTTTGCTTTGCAGGGGGAACCTATGAGTACAATCACATTAATGTAACAAGGTATAAATTAGAGTAAATGCCATGAGGTAAAATGGCATGAAAGCAGAACGACATAAGAAAATAATTAATATTTTAAAAAATACTGGATCAGCCAAAGTTTCTGTTTTATCGAAAGAACTTAATGTCACTAAAGAAACCATTAGAGCAGATTTAAATTATTTAGCAAAAAAAGGAATTATTAGCCGTTGCCATGGTGGAGCATACATCGAATTTGAAACACTAGATAAAGTTGCTAAAAAAGAAATAATTCAATTTCTTGAGTGCAATGAAAGTTTTAATGAAAGAACAGATAAGGATGATGCCGTGTTAGGTAAAGTATGTGTATTAGGTTCATTTAACGTAGATATGATTAGTTACTTACCTCGGTTACCAGAGGCAGGCGAATCATTATTATCAAATAAATTTATTTTTTCTCCTGGTGGCAAAGGATGTAACCAAGCATTAGCAGCAAGTTATTCAGATTCACCAGTCCACTTTATTACAAAAATAGGAACAGATCAATTTAGTGAATATGCAATAAACTTTATATCATCATCTAAAATTAAAACGTCAACAATATACCAAACTGAAAAATATCAAACAGGTACTGCGTCTATATTTGTCTCTGAAAATAGTGGTGAAAACATTATTTCAATATATCCAGGTTCTAATATGGATATTACTGCTGACGAAGTGAAGATTCAAAAAGATAAAATTGTTAACTCAAATATTATTCTTCTTCAGTTGGAAACTAATATTGAAGCGTTAAAGGAAATTATTGATATTGGTAATGAATATAATATTCCAATTATTTTGAATCCAGCACCTTATAATGACATAGTTAATGAGTTAATTGAAAAGATTGATATTTTAACCCCTAACGAAACTGAAGCAAGTTTGCTTTCTAACATTAATGTTATCGATTTAGAAAGCGCTAAAAAAGCGGCTGGAGTTATCTATAACAAGGGGGTAAAAAAGGTGGTCATTACACTTGGAAGTAAAGGCTCTATTGCATTTGATGGTAATAAGTTTATTTATTCTCCGGCTTATACAGCTGTTGTTAAGAATACGGCGGGTGCAGGTGATGCATTCAATGGGGCTCTTGCTGCATCTTTGGCTAAAGGCAAACAATTTTCTTATGCCTTACGCTATGCATCGGCATTTTCATCCCTTGCTGTTGAAACAAGTAATGCTTCAGAAATGCCAGAAGATATTAATGTTATGCATCGTATTAATCAAACAACCTATTCTCAGGTTGTAACTCAATCCCCTGAATAAATTAATATTCTGAAAAGAGGAAAAAAATGAAAATTTTATTTATTGGTGAATCATGGCATATCCATATGATCCACACTAAAGGTTATGACAGTTTTACTTCAAGTAAATATGAAGAAGGCGCAACGTTCTTATTAGAATGTTTAAGAAATAAAGGCGTTGAAATTGATTACATGCCTGCACATACCGTGCAAATGGCGTTCCCTAAAACTGTAGAAGAGTTAGAGAAGTATGATGTTGTAGTCATTAGTGATATTGGTGCCAATACTTTCTTATTACAAAATGACACTTTCTATAATATGAAAGTATTACCTAACGCACTTGGGTTAATTAAACAATATGTTAGCCAAGGTGGTGGTCTATTAATGATTGGCGGTTACTTGTCATTTATGGGAATTGAAGCGAAAGCTAATTATAAAAATACATTATTAGCCGATGTATTACCGGTTGAAATGTTAGATGGTGACGACCGTGTTGAAACCCCTGAGGGAGTTTTTGCAACACCGGTCAATATAGGCCATGAATCAATTAAAAACCTTGGTAATTGGCCAATGTTTTTAGGCTATAACAAAGTTGTTGCCAAAGAAAATACACAAGTTGTTTTAAATATTGGTGAAGACCCATTGCTGGTATTTGGTGAATATGACAAAGGAAAAACAGGCTGTTTTATGAGTGACTGCTCGCCACACTGGGGAAGCCGTGAGTTTATGGCTTGGGAACATTATTCAGATATGTGGATAAATATTCTTAAGCAAATCGCTCGTTAATTAATTCTTTAAAAGTAAAAAATTAAAATAAAGAAAATAGGTGCTGAGTTAATTCAGCACCTTGTAAGCCGATTACAAAAATAATGACTCATAGTCAAAAATCCAAAAGGAATATTTTATGAGTGCTAAAAGTTATTCTACCCCTTTTTTAATGATAGCGACGGTATTAGCCGGTATGTTATCGCCAATGCAATCTGCAGTGAATGGGCAACTGGGTGATGTATTAAAAGATGGAAATGCGAGTGCCGTTATTTCATTTGCCAGTGGTTTGGTGGTGATGTTTTTTATCATTATTGCGAAGAAACAAACTAGGCAACAATTTGCAGCAATTCCTAGCTTAATTAAAAATAAAAAAATCCCATTATGGAACTGGTTTGCTGGCCTGTGCGGTGCGATGGTGGTGTTTTCTGAAGGTGCATCTGCGAGTGCATTAGGTATTGCAACCTTCCAAACTGCATTGATTTCTGCGTTGCTATTATCAGGCTTGCTGTGCGACCGCTTTGGTATTGGTATCGATGAGAAAAAACCGTTCACTATCTTCCGTGTATTAGGTGCTATTTTTGCGGTTGTCGCGACTTTGTTTGTAGTTTCACCACAATGGCATTCAAGTTCTGCCATTTATTTAGCTATTTTGCCTTTCTTAGCGGGTTTGTTAGCAGGGTGGCAACCTGCAGGTAACTCAAAAGTTGCAGAAGCAACAGGTTCAATGATGGTTTCTATTACGTGGAACTTTATTGTTGGTTTTACCGTATTGACGATAGCTCTCGTGATCCGTATGGCATTAGGTCATCTCACTTTAGACTTACCAGGTGTTTGGTGGATGTATCTAGGTGGCCCGTTAGGTTTGATGTCAATCGCGTTAATGGCAATTTTAGTCCGCGGTTTAGGCCTGTTAATGCTCGGTGTTGCTTCAACAGCAGGGCAGTTACTAGGTTCAGTACTCATTGACCTATTGTTACCTTCTTTGGGCAATACCGTGTACTTAGTGACTATTATCGGAACAGTATTTGCATTAGTCGGCGCAATAATTACGACCATTCCTGAGTTTAGAGAAGCCAAAGCGACAAAAGCCGCAGGAGTATAAAAATGAAAGGTTATATCCAAACGGTGACAGGACCTGTTAAAAAAGAAGATATGGGACTGACATTACCACATGAACATCTGTTTAATGATTTATCAACAGTTGTCGATGAGCCATTTTATGACTTCTCACATGTGTTGGTTGATAAAAAAGTCAGTGCAGATATTCAATGGGGGCTGAAGCACGACCCATATTGCTGCTGTGACAATATGGATAAAAAGCCAATTGAAGATGTGATTTATGAAGTCAATAATTTTAAGGAACTCGGTGGCAAAACATTGGTAGATGCCACAGGTTCCAAAGCTATTGGCCGTGATGTACATCAACTGCGCGAAGTTGCCATTAAAACTGGTATTAATGTGGTTGCTTCTTCTGGTTTGTATATTGAAAAGTTTGAAGGTGACCGCTTAGTTAATGATATCGATGCTATGGCTAAAATGATTGATGATGAGCTCAATGTAGGGATTGATGGAACGGATATTTGCGCAGGAATGATTGGTGAAATCGGGGTGTCGCCTTTTTTCACGGATGGTGAAAAGAATAGTCTAAGAGCGGCATCAGTAGCACAATTGGCGAATAACCATGTTTCAATGAATATTCATATGCCAGGCTGGCAACGTCGGGGAGATGAAGTTCTCGATATTTTAATCAAAGAGATGGGTGTTAATCCTGCTAAAATTTCATTGGCGCACTCAGACCCGTCAGGTAAAGACTTTGACTATCAACGCCGCATACTTGATAGAGGCGTTTGGCTTGAGTTTGACATGATTGGGCTAGATATTTCATTTCCAAAAGAAGGTGTTGCACCTACGGTGACAGAAACCGCGGATGCGGTCTGTAAACTGATTGAAATGGGTTATGGGCATCAAATTGTGTTAAGCCATGATGTTTTTCTCAAACAAATGTGGGCAAAAAATGGCGGTAATGGTTGGGGGTTTGTACCCAATGTTTTTCTTTCGTTATTGGCCAAAAAAGGGGTGGATAAATCGATGATTAACCGCCTTTGTATTGATAACCCTGCAAACTTATTAGCATAGAATACCCTTTGTTATTTTTAGAATTTTTTGGATAGAAAATTAGTAGCAATCACTTGTGGTTGCTACTTTTTTATGGCGCCTTTAAAACAGTTTGGTGACTTAGAGAAAAGTATCTAATACTATAAATCAGTCAATTGATTGATTTTTCAATGGGTTTGTATTGATGATAGATAATCAATTTTATCAATAAAGTTCATCTTAAATTAACATTTTCGGTAAATACCAATAACAATAGGTATCTAAATAAGATACAATTCTGCACTATAAATTCGTACTCAGATGACGGAAAAACGTTGCACCTGCGCACTTCAATCAGACAATTTGCTGCCTACCTTGCATTATTGGCTGTGGCTATGCTGTTTATTGCTCCATTGTTCTCTAAATCGATGAGGCTGATGGAACACTGCGTGAGCCCTAGCTCTAATAGTGCAGTTGAGCATTTATCAATGGCAGACCAATCGATGCATTCGCATCATAGTATGCCAATGCCTGAAAATTGTGACGTTTCTACACCAATGAATCATATGTTAATGACGGGGATGGGGCAGTCTCCGATGGAAGACATTGCATGTGGTTACTGTCAGTTATTGGTCCACTTTCCATTTCTTATCTTATTTATTGCTGCGGTTATTCGACAACTCGCCACGCTGACTCTATTTGTTCCTTTTGAGCGCTACGTTCACATTTGGTTATTTAGACCATGGTCATTACATCTCGCTAGAGCCCCGCCTATTTACTGATGTCTTAGCATGATAAATCTTACAAATTAATTTAATTGCTATTTTTGCCTTTATTGTGCAAAGCGTTTTCGTTCATCTTGAATTTCTTTGATTTTTAAGAGGTTCACCCACGGGTGCTGAAAATGCATTTGCAAGCTAAGAGGCGAAAGCAGCGTACCTATATTCTAAGAAACAGGTAAAAAATGAACAAATACGTTTTTAAAGTGGCTCCTATTGCAACGCTGGTTATTAGTGCGATTTTTACAGCACCTACAGTCGCTAAAACTGAAATTAACCAAAGCCCAATCTCAAATAGCTCAGTGATGATTGTTACTGCGCCAGTCGATTCACCATTGACTATTACGACATCCCCTAAAACACCAAGGCAGCCCGTCCCTGCGAGTGATGGTTCTGATTACCTTAAAACGATCCCAGGCTTTTCACAGATACGTAACGGTGGAACTAACGGAGATCCGGTTTTTCGTGGCATGTTTGGGTCTCGTTTGCGTATTTTAACCAATGATAGTGAAATGTTGGGTGCATGCCCTTCTCGTATGGATGCACCGACTTCTTATATTTCACCGGAAAACTTTGATGTATTAAATATGATTAAAGGGCCACAAACTGTTTTATGGGGGCCTGGGAATTCAGCAGGAACAATCCGGTTTGAGCGCGAAAAACCGCTATTTACTGAAGCAGGTATTAAAGGCAACGCAAGTGCCTTAACGGCATCTAATGAGCGCTGGGATGGTAATGCTGATATTAGCTTAGGTAATGAAACGGGTTATGTTCGTGTTATTGGTAATAAATCACGTTCAAATGATTATAAAGATGGCAATGGTGATAAGGTTCCCTCTAAATGGGATAAGTGGAACGCTGATATTGCTATCGGCTGGACGCCAGATGAATATACATTATTAGAATTAACCGCTGGTAAAGGCGACGGCGAAGCTCGTTATGCAGGGAGGGGAATGGATGGCTCTCAGTTTAAACGTGAAAGCTTAGGCTTACGCTTTGAAAAGAGTAATATCGGTGATGTTTTAGATAAAGTTGAAGCAAATGTTTACTACAATTACGCCGATCATATTATGGATAATTACTCGCTTCGTACTCCATTAGGCGGTGGAATGGGGGGCGGGCATATGGGGCATAGAGGCCACGGTATGATGAATATGCCAATGAAAATGCGAGTTGACCGTGAAACCATGGGCGGCCGTACCATGGGAACATGGTTATGGAAAGACTATGAACTGCGTGCAGGAGCTGACATGCAGACCAATGAACATCGTAAAAACAATAATAATAGCTGGAAAAAAGATGCACAATTCCAAGATTATGGTGTTTTTAGTGAGCTAACTTGGCATGCGACTGAGCAAGGTAAAGTTGTTAGCGGGGCTCGTTTAGATCGTGTGATAGTTGAAAATAGTACAGGCGTAGGCTCTTCAGGGCGTAATACGGTGATGCCAGCGGGCTTTGCGCGTTATGAGCATTCTTTATCTGGTACACCTGTTATGGTATATGCTGGTGTCGGCTATACAGAACGTTTTCCTGATTATTGGGAGTTGTTTTCGCCTAAACTCGGACCAGATGGTAGCAATAATGTGTTTGATAAGCTAAAAACAGAAAAAACGACTCAGTTAGATATTGGTGCTAAATATAGCCATGAAGACACCAATGCATGGGTTTCTGCGTATGTGGGACGTGTTGATGATTTTATTCTCTTCCGTTATAGCGCGACAAACCCGCGAATGAGCCAAGTTGAAAATGTTGACGCATTAATTATGGGCGGAGAGCTCGGTATAGCACAGAAACTCAGTGATGAATGGAAAGCCGATGCAAGTCTTGCTTACTCTTGGGGAGAAAATCGTACAGATGGCAAAGCGTTACCGCAAATGCCACCATTGGAAAGCCGATTTGGCTTATCGTGGGAAAAAGGTGATTGGACTACGACAGGTTTAGTACGCGTTGTTAGCCGTCAAAATCGTGTTGCGATTAATGATGGTAATGTGGTGGGGAAAGATTTTAGCAAGAGTGCAGGTTTCACAATATTTTCATTAAATACAGCGTATAAAATTAATGAAAATATGAAATTAAGCGCAGGCGTTGATAACCTTTTTGATAAAACCTATAGCGAGCACCTTAATTTAGCTGGAAATAGCGGTTTTGGTTATTCATCCAATGTACCAGTGAATGAACCAGGGAGAAATTTCTGGGCAAAAATTAATGTGAGTTTTTAATTGTTAGGCTAGCATCCCATACAGTATTCGTATGGGGTGCTGCTAGTCGTTAAATAATAACAGGAATATAGTAATTTAGCTCTTGGATGAAATTGCGTGAATCATTAATGAATGCTTCATAAGTGGGTTTGGATTTTAGGACATATTGCTCTATATCAGGCCCTTTACCACGGACGATATCCATTTCAGCAAGTACCTTCCCATAAGCAGTATAAATAATATCATTGTAATCTATACCATGAAGGCTACTGGTGATCTTGATTTCTAAATAATTTCCTGTGGGTAACTGTAAGTTGGTTGTTTGCGGAAGTGCAATATCAACATCTTGTTCATCTAGAGCCGTGGTATATAGGAAATGGCCTTCTGCATTAGTACTTTGATCAACACCGTGAATGGCGTATAAATGCTGTGTGACATAATGGTTTTTATTGAAGAAATCCATCCAATAGTGTCGGCGTAGCTCATCCGTTTTTAGGTTCCACTCATTAATATCTTTAGTGTAACGATGTTTAGTTCCGAGTAAATTGATGGCTGGCAATTGAGTCAATTTAACTTGAACACTGAGCTCTTTATTCTCTCGTAGAGGTAAGCAAAACCCTTCAATTTTCCAACCCTGTCGTTTTCTGTATTCAGAAGGGGTCAGATTAAATTGTTTTTTAAACGCACGGCAAAAAGTTTGTTGTGAGTCAAAACGGTACCTCAGAGAAATATCCATTATGCTGTCATTTGTTAGCCGTAGTGCGACAGCAGAACAAGAAAGGCGCCTTGCTCGGATATAGGAACCAAGTGCGAGCCCTGTTTGGTTCTTAAACAGGCGCTGAAAGTGCCATTTGGTGTATCCTGATTTATCGGCAACAGTATCTAGGGATAGGCGAGATTCTAAATTTTGTTCTATCCAGAGAATGATTTCCCTGATAACACTTTCTTGTAGCATGATTATCCTTTCAGGTCTCTTTTACTTACCAACAAAATAACAAGCCATATAATATAGCAAGGTTATGAATTGTAAGTACTCATAGGTGCTCGTAATAGGATACCATGCTAACTGACAATTTTATTAAAAAGATGTGAAGTTAAGTAAGTATTGGGCGGTGGAAACGTAGCTAGATTGCTTGAGTACACCTATCTAGCGTTTACATAATTTGTCTAATTTTTACGTATTGTGGTATAGACTGAAGGTAATGAACATGGCATAAATGCAGTGGAGTGAATTTTTTTACCGAAAATAGCTAGGTGTGATAATTAATTTTAGATATTCAGAATAAGAGCAGGTTAATGTAAGGCGCTAATATGAAAAGGTGATTTAGCTTTATAGATTAATATGAAAATTTTTATATTTAATACCTAAATTTAATGTTGTTATTCGACTAATAAATAAAAAAAATCGCCTTTTTTTATGATTGAAAAAAAATTTCTTTATTATAATTATGTTTTGGAAACTTATTGATACGCATGAATACAAATTGTCACGAATTTCTTAAGGTTATAACATTAAATCAGTCAAGATAATTTTATTAAATTGAAAATGTAAGCTAGAATTTTGGTTAAATTGAAAATGTGATTTTGAAGTCGTTGGCTTATTACCGTGTAGTTTTCTATACCTATTAGGTTATAAAAATAACGTGATCAGAATCACAGTTAAAAAGAAAGCGATATGGCCTTACATATCAGTATCTTATATGGTTTTTACTTTTTTAATTCATTAATGGATTGTCTTTAAATGACTTATTTAGTTAGAGTTTTATTATTATAAGTCAATTTATAAATTTATGGTTGGTGATAGTTTACGCACCGGTTAATAATATTCATTTTAATATTTAATAGAGGTTATTATGGGGAAGGAAAACATTGCTAAAATGCTAGGGATAAAAATCCGAAAACAACGAGAAAACCATAAGATATCGATAGAACGGATGGCGAGTTTAATTGGTGTAACAGAAGAAGAAATGAGTCGATTTGAGACAGGAGAAAGCTGTATTGATGTCGATTCACTATTTCAATTTGCTTATCTTTTCAATGTTGATCCCGCTTCTTTTTTATATGGCGTTGTCAATGTGAATAGTGGCACATGTAGTTCAATACACTGATTATAAGTAATTTTAGAATGTAACATTAAGCGGTATAGTATTGTTATACCATTCGTGATTATAATAATATTAACTGTTACTATCAGAATTATCTTTATATTTTGTAATAATCAAATATATCCATAAGTATTTAGCTGTTTTATTACTATATCTGTTAGTTTATTGGCGCGACTCCATTGATTAATTTTGGCTAGTTTTGTGTTGCTACCGAGTCTTAAAACAAATTGGTCGAGTTGCTCTACAATAAAATTATTTTGATTAATCTCTTGATATGTTTCATTAAAAGAGAGTTTTTCCTTTATCTCATATCGGTTATTACATTGTTTTAATGACAGTTTGTCTAAAATCTTCCCCGTATTGAAAAAGATTTCAAATGAAATCAATAAACCGTTTTCTTGGCGTAAATTAATCATCAATACATCGCCATCGATTCTTTTAGTAAAGGGATGTGAGTATTGAATAGCGGGGGATGAAAGGACAAAATCAGGCATCAAGGATAACAATAATTCTATGTTTTTTGTGATGGTGTTTCGTAGTATATTGAATGGTAATTGATTTTCAGTTTCTATTATTCGGTGCGCTGTGATACGCAATAACCCTGTTTCGGTACCACGTTTAGACATTAAAGACGCTTTTATTTGATTGAACTGGTTATCAAAGCTAAGAGGTTGGTTATAATCAATCAATACATCATGGCGCATTGCTTGCTTTAATATCTCCTTCAATTCGTTTTCACTAAAGTTGGGGATATCATTCAATAGGATATCTTTTCCGGCAGATACCGCAGTCTGAATTGCAAATCTTAGTAACTCATCACTGCAAGTGGATGTCATTATAATGCAGTCAACGTCATCATTATTGATCAACTCTTCTATCTTTTTCTTTTGACACATAAAGTAAGTCATAGAAGGTAGAGATGGAGACAAATGGCAAATTGACTTTAGCTCACTATGATGAGCGCAGCATTTTATCGCATTTATATAAAGTTGGTTATAAGGTGCAGTGCCGATTAAACCAATACCAGAGCGATTAAGTGACGTGACAGAATGCTGCTCTTCAAGTAAACGAAGGTGGCCGAGTAAATAAAGAAAGTGTGTATTTAACATGCTTAGCCCTTATTCTTGGTTTTATCTAACACGAGATATAATCCCAACATAGCAGGGTGAAATAATAATTTCATTTCATTGTCTTTTTAGAATTTGTATTTTCTGATGAGACTCACAAATTAAAGAAAAAAATGAAACTTAATTAGTTTTTAATAATGACGTCTACGTTAATTAGAGAAAGGACTGGAAGAGGCTCTGAATTAATGGAGGTGTTTAATTACAGAGCCATATATCTTAGACTAAGCTGCTGCCCTGACGGTAGGCTAATGCAACGGTCAGTGATTGTGCTAAACATAAGGTGGCTGATTGCGAACGAAATGCATCTACTTGGGCTTCTTTGATAACAAAACAAACATCGCTAAAACTTGCCAAAGGGCTAATTTGGCTGTCAGTAATAACGATTTGCTGCGCACCTGCTTGGGCCGCCTTCTCACTTACCATGACAGTTTCCGAAGCGTAAGGCGTGAAACTGATTGAAATAACGACGTCATTTTCACTGATCCTGCTGATCTGTTCCTTGAACATTCCGCCAAGCCCATCAATAAGTACTGGGCGACATTCCAAATGGCTAAGAGCGTAACTTAAATACGTTGCAACGCTGAATGAGCGACGCAAACCGATAATATAGATATTTTGTGCATTTGCTAATAACGATACGGCTTTTTCGATATCTTCAGCAGGGGTTCTGGCTGCCATTTGTTGTAAAGCTTGGGCGTTAGAATGAGCGAACTCCTTCAAAATTTGGGAAGGGTCATCTCCCAGTTCTTGGGAGCCGTCCATTTCACGAAACATGCGGGCTCTATCTGTGTAGCTGGCCGTTTCTTCAACGAGGTTCATACGAAACAATTGTTTCATTTCATTAAACCCACTGAAATTAAACGCATTTGCAAAGCGGATTAGAGTCGAAGGCGGAACCTTAGCCTCTTTCGCAATGACGGCAACTGTATCAAATGCGACACTATTCGTATTATCTAACACATAGCGTGCTACTTGCTGTAGCCGTTTACTTAATTCGTCATACCTTGAGCGAACTTGCTCTTGAAACTCATTTAAATTTGATGCACTTGACATATAACCTCCAGAATTTGGCTCTAATTGTAGTTGTTTTACGGCGTTAGTCGAATCTTTTTGAAACACTTAGTTCATATTTAAAAATTTTCTTTTTTTAGGATCTTAAAATAATTTGAATTTGGGATAATAAATTGAACAGCTTACATCAATTTGTTCTCTTATTTTCTTGATGGAAAGAAAGCCATGTTTAGCCCAATACAAAGGAAAAATAGCCAATAAATAAGTGATGGACATAAGTTTAAAATAGGTGTTTTTTAGCCGCGATTAAAAATTTCATAAAAACTTTGTCTAGATCACATAAATTGAATGTTATTTCAAATTTAGTTGTAAATGAAACAAATATTTCATATACATTGAGTAACAAGGTAACTCTGTCAGCTAAAGAGAGGCAACATGGAACAGATTCATAATTTCATTGGTGGTGAGATAGTATCCAGCAAAAGTGGGCGTTTTGCACCGGTATTCAACCCAGCAACGGGTGAGCAAATTGCTCAGGTTGTACTTAGCAGTGCCGATGAAACAAAAAAAGCAATTGAGATTGCGAATAAAGCATTCCCTAAATGGTCAAAACTTTCCCCTTTGAAACGTTCCCGGATCTTATTCAAATTTAAAGCATTGCTGGAAGAGAATATGGATGAACTGGCTCGTTTAATTTCAAGAGAACATGGTAAAGTTTTTTCTGATGCGGTAGGTGAATTAACTCGTGGTTTGGAAGTCGTTGAATTTGCATGTGGTATCCCTCACTTACAAAAAGGTGAGCACTCAGCCAATGTTGCTACCGGTGTTGATAGCCACTCATTAATGCAACCTCTGGGGGTATGTGCGGGAATTACACCATTTAATTTCCCAGCAATGGTACCGATGTGGATGTTCCCAGTGGCTATTGCAACAGGCAATACCTTTGTTTTAAAACCATCAGAAAAAGACCCTTCTTTAGCATTAGGATTAGCTAAATTATTAAAAGAAGCAGGTTTACCTGATGGCGTATTTAACGTTGTTCAAGGGGACAAAGAATCTGTCGATGTGCTCTTAACTGCGCCAGAAGTCCAAGCCGTTAGTTTTGTTGGCTCAACACCTATTGCTGAATATATTTACACGACGGCATCTGCTCATGGCAAACGCTGTCAAGCACTCGGTGGTGCGAAAAACCATTGTATTTTAATGCCGGATGCGGACATGGGGCAGGCGGCTAATGCCATTATGGGCGCGGCATTTGGTGCAGCGGGCGAACGTTGTATGGCATTATCTGTAGTCTTAGCCGTCGGTGATGAAACAGCAGATGCGCTCATTGCTAACCTGAAAGGTCAAATTGCTAAAATGTCCGTCGGGCCAGGTATTACGCAAGGCAAAGAAAATGATATGGGTCCCGTCATTTCAGCACAGCACAAAGCTAAAATCTGTGACTATATTACTAGCGGTGAAAAACAAGGTGCGACGTTATTAGTTGATGGCCGTGATTTTAAAGTGAAAGGCTTCGAAAATGGTTATTTTGTAGGACCAACATTATTTGATAATGTCACTCCTGAGATGGACATTTATAAAGAAGAAATTTTTGGACCTGTCTTAGCCGTAGTGCGTGTTCCAGACTTCGAAACGGGTTTGAAACTAATTAACCAACATGAATATGGAAATGGAACGGCTATTTTCACCCGTGATGGTGAAACGGCTCGTGAATTCCAAGAAAATGTCCAAGCTGGAATGGTTGGGATCAACATACCGATTCCAGTACCGATGGCATTCCACAGTTTTGGTGGTTGGAAACGTTCTATTTTTGGTCCATTAAATGTACATGGAAATGATGGTGTTCGCTTCTATACTCGCATGAAAACAGTCACTAGTCGCTGGCCTGCAAGTGTTCGCTTAGAACACCATGAAAGTAGTTTCACAATGCCAACCATGGAATAAACGGAGACCCGTATGAATAAGCAGAAAATGACGACCGCTCAGGCGTTGGTTAAATTTCTAAACCAACAATATGTTGATGTCGATGGTGAGCAGTATCCGTTTATTCAGGGAGTATTTACGATTTTTGGCCATGGTAACGTTGTGGGTTTAGGTCAGGCGCTCGAAGAGGCGCCTGGGCATCTACGTGTTTATCAAGGTTGCAACGAGCAAGGCATGGCACATATTGCGACAGGCTTTGCCAAACAAAAAAAACGTAAACAAATTTTTGCGGTTACGTCCTCTGTTGGCCCAGGTGCTGCGAATATGATCACAGCTGCCGCAACAGCTACGGCGAATCGCATCCCACTGTTATTACTACCTGGCGATACTTTTGCAACACGTCAGCCCGACCCAGTATTGCAGCAAGTCGAACAATACGGTGATGGGACTATCAGTACTAATGATTGTTTTCGCCCAGTTTCACGTTATTGGGATAGGGTTTCACGGCCTGAACAGCTAATGGCAGCCATGGTTAATGCCATGCGGGTGTTAACGGATCCTGCGGATACTGGCGCGGTAACCATTTGCCTACCTCAAGATGTTCAAGGCGAGGCGTGGGATTACCCCGATTATTTTTTCCAAAAACGAATCCATCGTATTGAACGTAGACCACCGACAACGGTGAGTATCGAAGAAGCCGTTCATCTGATCCGCAGTAAGAAAAAACCATTGCTCATCTGTGGCGGTGGCGTACGTTATTCCGAAGCTCACGAGGCATTTTTACAGTTTGCTGAAGATTACCAGATTCCATTTGGTGAAACTCAAGCGGGTAAAAGTGCCGTCGTTGCCAGTCATCCCTTGAATATGGGTGGAATTGGCACTACAGGTGGGTTAGCCGCAAACTTGTTAGCTAAAGAGGCTGATTTAGTTATTGGTGTTGGCACCCGCTTTACGGATTTTACCACCGCATCTAAATCTTTATTTAGTCATCCAAATGTAACCTTCTTAAATATCAATGTTGCGGAATTCGATGCAAGTAAGTTAGATGCTTTGAAAGTGGTTGCAGATGCCAAAGAAGCACTTCAAGCACTGGATATAAAGCTGAAAGATTCTCACTATGAAGCTCAGTGGGGGGATGAAATTCAGCAGTCTAAACAACAGTGGAAAAATGAGCTGGAGCGCTTGTTTAGTATACAGTATCGACCATTAGATTTTGTCCCTGAAATTGCAGGCCATCTTGATGATAAGCTTGAAGAATACCGTAAAACGCTAGGTACAGAACTGGCACAAACACGGGTGCTAGGCTTGATGCAGCAATACATGGAAGACGATGCCATTATTGTGGGGGCAGCAGGTTCATTACCGGGAGATTTACAACGTATTTGGCTACCAAAACAGCGAGATACCTATCATCTTGAATATGGTTATTCATGCATGGGGTATGAAATTGCCGCCGCTGTTGGTGCTAAAATCGCTGCGCCGAAGCAACCTGTTTATGCGATGGTCGGAGATGGTTCTTATTTGATGTTACACAGCGAATTACAAACCGCGATTCAGGAGAATATTAAGGTCACCATCTTACTGTTTGATAATGCAGGATTTGGTTGTATTAATAACCTGCAGATGAGCCAAGGAATGGGGAGTTTTGGTACAGAAAACCGCTACAGGAACCCACAAACGGGCTTGATGGATGGACCGTTAGTGAAGGTCGATTTTGCTAAAAACGCAGAAAGCTATGGCTGTAAAAGTTATCGGGTACATGATGAGGAACAATTGATTGCCGCACTGAAAGACGCGAAGTCCCATTCGGGCTGTGTATTGATTGATATTAAAGTACTTCCGAAAACAATGACCGATGGTTATGAAGCTTGGTGGCGCACAGGCACGGCACAAGTTTCTAAAAAGCCTCAAATAGTTGCTTCCGCTGAAAAAATTAAAGAGATGGTTGAACATAAAGTTCGTCTTTATTAATCAACATATTGCGCTAGTGCCTTATAGTGTCAAAATAACTCGACGGTGTTTTACCGTCGAGGAATGTTTTTCGTTTTCTTAATGAGTCAGATGTGTAACTAAGTAGGGTAGTTACTGGAAACTTAGCAGGGATTGCTTTGGTTTTTATTTGCATAGTGGTTATCACTTGCCGTTCTATATTCGTCATACTTCAAGTTAAATGGGGATAGCGTTACGCTCATCGCCAATACAACTCGAATCATTTTGGATTATATACCCAGCTTTGGCTGGGTTTTTTTTATGGTTTTTATAGTTTAAAAATTTATTTATTGAAATATATGTTTTATTGCGAGGTAGGGAAAGAACAAAAAAAGAAGTTATGGAAATTTAATATGCCGACAAACACAGACTTTATTGTTAAATGCTATTCGCTTGCATTGTCAATTTGTGATCTGAATAACACTAAAAATACACTTTAATATAACATTTGTTATCTAGAGCCCAAAAATATAATTTTCAAAAAATTATAAATTGAAATGAACGTTTTATTTGGTATATTCCGTAATATCCAAATAGTGGATTTAAGGTATCAAGGAGCATTTGAATGTTCAATATAGCACTATTCGGCGCAGGACGTATCGGACAGGTTCATGCTGTTAATATTGCCGGCCATAAAGAAACCAAACTTTACTCTGTCATCGACCCTTACCAACCCAATGCGGTTGCCTTGGCTGAAAAATACCAAGCCAAAGTTCAGACAACAGAAGAAGCAATGCAAGACCCTAATATACAGGGTGTTTTAATCGCTTCAGCCACAGATACTCACGCTGATCTAATCGAACTAGCAGCCAAACATAAAAAAGTGATTTTCTGTGAAAAACCTGTTCACCTCGACCTTGAGCGTGTGAAGCAGTGTTTAAAAAGCGTAAAAGAACATAACGTTCCACTGTTTATTGGTTTTAACCGTCGCTATGATCCTCAATTTCGCCACTTGAAAAATTTATTCCAACAAGGCGCTATTGGTAAAGCAGAATCTTTAATTATCACATCTCGTGACCCGTCACCACCACCTGCAGAATATGTTAAAGTCTCCGGTGGTATGTTCAGAGATATGACTATTCATGACTTTGATATGGCGCGCTTTATGATTGGCGAGGAGCCTTGCTCTGTCTACGCACAAGGCAGCAATGTTGTTGACCCTGCGATCGGCCAAGCAGGTGATATTGATACCGCGTTTATTATCTTAAAATTCCCATCAGGCGCAATGGCGACCATCTCTAACAGCCGTCGTTCAGGTTATGGCTATGACCAACGCATTGAATTACATGGTGAAAAAGGATTATTAACGGCTGGTAATATTAAAGAGAATAGTGTTGCGCTGTTAAGTGAAGTTGGGTGCTTATCGGCCAAGCCAGAGTATTTCTTCTTACAACGTTACCACGAAGCATACCAAGCAGAGTGGCAGCATTTTGTTGATATCTTAGCAGGCCGTGCGGAATCTGAAACGACAGGGACCGATGGTGAATTGGCTTTATATCTTGCAGACAAAGCACTGGAGTCACTCAAAACAGGTAAAGAAGTTAAATTGTAATTAATGCGGTAATACTATTTAACTTGATTATAGACTTGCGGTTAAAAATTAATTTTTGGCCGCAATAGTAAATATATTCATTTATTAATGAGTATATAAAATACTGATATTACATTTTATTTAATACTCTTTAGGCTTTCAATATTCCGAGATTAATTGAGGCTTTTTATAATCTTACTTTCTTTAATTTAACTGATGTATTCATCGTTTTAAATTTGCGAAATCTATTTTCAAAGAGTTTATCGATCAGGCCTAAAGCTAGCAAAGTAGCGATTCAAACCAGAGTGCCAGAAACTTATTTCATTATTTAATATTTAACATTAAACATTTATTTAAATATTGAAAAATTGTTTTTTTGGTAAGACATAATGATTCAAATAATAAGGTAATAATATGTCATTAATCATGAATCTCAATCAACAACAGAGAAAAAGGTTGCACCAAATAACCTTGGTTGCAACCTTTGGTGGATTACTATTTGGTTATGATACTGGTGTCATTAACGGTGCATTTTCATCACTGAAAGAAAACATGGGCTTAACGCCAACCACAGAAGGGCTGGTAATGAGTGTCCTATTAGTGGGCGCAGCACTAGGCAGTGTTTGTGGTGGACGTGTAGCAGACTTTGTCGGGCGCCGTACTTATTTGCTTTACCTCTCATTTCTGTTTTTATTTGGGGCATTTTTATCTGCGGCAGCCCCAAATATTGAAGTTCTTCTTATTGCTCGGTTTATATTGGGCTTTGCGGTGGGCGGGGCTTCAGTGACGGCACCGACATTTATTTCTGAAGTGGCTCCGACTGAAATGCGGGGGAAACTCACTGGGTTAAATGAAGTTGCTATTGTTATCGGGCAGCTAGCAGCATTTGCTATTAATGCGATTATCGGTTCAATTTGGGGCCATCTTCCTGATGTTTGGCGTTATATGCTGTTAGTACAAGCCGTGCCCGCGTTGTGTTTGCTATTTGGTATGTGGAAAGCGCCTGAAAGCCCACGTTGGTTAATGAGTAAAAACCGTCGTGAAGAAGCCTTGAAAATACTGAAGCAAATTCGTCCTGAAAAACGTGCAATTCAAGAATATGAAGATATCGTGACGTTATTAGATGTTGAAGCTGCGGAAGCTAAACGTCATCCGAATGCCAATAAACAAAATTTAGCGTTAATTTTTAATACACCTTGGATTTTTAAATTGGTTTTAATTGGGATGGTGTGGGCGGCATTACAGCAAACAACTGGGGTTAACGTTATTATGTATTATGGCACAGAAATTCTCAAAACAGCGGGTTTTTCTGAGCAAACATCTTTAGTTTTCAACGTATTAAATGGTGTTTTTTCTGTTGGTGGTATGGTGATAGGGGTGTTATTCCTTGTTGATCGATTTAAACGTAAGACACTGATTGTTGGTGGTTTTGCGCTAATGGCATCGTTACACTTATTAATTGCAGCTACAGACTACTTTTTAACCGGGGATGTTAAAGCAACATTGATTTGGTTACTTGGCGCGGTGTTTGTTGGGGTTATGCAAGGAACGATGGGCTTTTTAACGTGGGTAGTACTTGCTGAGCTATTCCCACTTAAAATTCGCGGGTTATCCATGGGGATCTCGGTCTTCTTTATGTGGATTATGAATGCGATTGTGAGTTATTTATTCCCTGTATTACAAGCAGAACTTGGTTTAGGTCCGGTATTCTTAATTTTTGCGGTAATAAACTACTTAGCTATCGTTTTTGTCGTGAAGTTATTGCCAGAAACATCAAACAAATCATTAGAGCAATTAGAAGAAGAGCTCTCATCAATGTAATTATTACTTATTGGTGGTGTGAATATACCTAATTAACTTAATCGAGGGTTGGATATGATAGAACAACTAACCACAAGTAATTTGCATTTAGGTTGTCAGGCAAGAAATAAAGCTGAAGTACTCAAAATGGTTGGTACGGAATTTAAAAATAAAGGTTATGTTGATAGGGATTGTGTACATTTCTTAACGGAAAGGGAGCAACAGATATCAACATTCTTGGGGAATGGCATCACGTTGCCACATCTACCTAAGTCCGCTAATGATATTATCTTGCATACCGGTGTTGAAATTTTTCAATTTCCTGACGGTGTTATTTGGGACAGAACCAATGTGATGTTTATTGCCATAGGCGTGATTGCAAAATCAAGGGAACATATTGATGTACTTAGGGAAATTGCGTTGATTTTTAGTGACGAATTTATTGCCAATGCACTGTCTCTGACCTCAAGTAAAGAAGAGTTTTTAAGTATTCTTCATCGTTAATTTTTAGTTCTGAAGAGAGTATGGGATCTTGCCAGATCCCATACTCAATAAATTTCATTTTTAGTTATTCTATTTCATTTTATTCCATCTCATCACGACTCTATTATTTTTCCTTTCTTTAAATTTAATATTTATTTTCTTATAAATTAATTAATTACACTAAAAATTAACGTTAGATCACATAATGAAATTAATGTTTCTAATAATATTGAAAATGAAACGAATGTTCCGTATAACATCATTATTGAAATAAAATCTGGAACGAATATTGGGCCAGCTATTGCACTACAAGAAATGAGCGAGAGGTAGAACAGATGAAAGAGATCCGTATCGGGATGATAGGTACTGGCTATATAGGACGAGCTCATGCCATTGCTTATGCACAAGCACCAACCGTTTTTCCATTGCAGGGGAAATTGGTTCGCGAAATGATTGCAGAAATTACCCCTGAGCTAGCACAAACCCGAGCTCAGGAAATGGGTTTTAATCGTGCAACGGATGACTGGCGCAAATTAGTTGCAGATCCAAATATTGATGTAGTGGATATTTGCTCGCCTAATTTCCTGCACAAAGAAATGGCAATGGAGGCAATTAAGCATGGTAAACATGTTTATTGTGAAAAACCATTAGCACTCAATTCTGAAGATGCCAAAGAAATGGTCGAAGCGGCTAAACAAGCCGGCGTCTTAACGTTAGTGGGTTTTAACTATATGAAAAACCCAACTTCGCAGCTAGCCAAAGAAATCATTGCAAATGGCGAAATCGGGGAGGTTATCCATTTTTATGGCACTCATAATGAAGATTATATGGCTGACCCTAGCGCCCCAATTCACTGGCATTGCTTTAAAGAAAAGGCAGGGTTAGGTGCTTTGGGGGACTTGTCTGCACACATTATCAATATGGCGCAATTCCTAGTAGGGGATATTGAAACCGTCTGTGGTGATATGGAAATTGTGATTAAACAGCGCCCTGAAAAAACGGGATCAACCGTTATGGTTACGGTTGAAAATGAAGACCAAGCGCATGCCATGGTACGTTTTGCTGGTGGCGCAATGGGCGTCATTGAAACTTCACGAATCGCAGCTGGCCGTAAAATGGGGCTAACCTATGTGGTGACCGGCACCAAAGGAACGTTGTCTTTCACTCAAGAAAGAATGGCAGAGCTAAAGCTCTATCGCCATGATGAACCTAGCAACCGCCAAGGTTTTAAAACAATTTTTGTTGGGCCAGAACACCCGGATTATGCACCATTTTGTAATGCTGCAGGTCATGGTATTGGCTTCAATGACCAAAAAACAGTTGAAGTGCGCGATTTAATTGATGGCGTTGCAACAGGGCAGCCAATGTGGCCTGATTTTGAAGAAGGCTGGAAAGTATCACGAATATTAGACGCGATAGCACGTTCATATGACGAACAACGTTGGGTTAACGTTAAAGAAATCAATTAATTCTGTTGTAGTTAAGGGGTAATTAATGGATAAGCAGAAGAAGTTAGATGTTATCTGTATGGGCCGTATTGCCGTTGACCTGTACGGACAACAGATAGGTTCTCGTTTAGAAGATGTGAGCTCGTTTGCCAAATATTTAGGCGGCTCTTCAGGAAACGTTGCATTCGGCACTGCAATACAAGGATTGAAATCATCAATGCTTGCCCGTGTGGGGGATGAACACATGGGGCGCTTTTTACGTGAGGAGTTACAGCGTGTAGGCTGTGATACTAGCCATCTTATTACAGACAAAGACAGATTAACGGCATTAGTTATCTTAGGGATTAAAGATCAGGATACTTTCCCATTAATTTTCTATCGTGATAACTGCGCAGATATGGCGATTACGCCAGACGATTTCTCTGAAGAATATATTGCATCTGCACGCTGCTTGGCAATTACAGGAACGCATTTATCTAACCTGAAAACTCGCGCGGCAGTACTAAAAGCGTTGGAATATGCTAAACGTAATAATGTCAAAACAGCCATTGATATTGATTATCGCCCGGTCTTATGGGGACTGACCTCTTTGGGTGATGGTGAAACGCGTTTTATTGCTTCCGATAGTGTCACGCAACAACTGCAAGACGTATTATCGATGTTCGATTTGATTGTCGGTACAGAAGAAGAATTTCATATTGCAGGCGGGACGACGGATACCGTACAAGCACTTAAGAACATTCGCCAATTAACGGATGCGGAACTGGTGTGTAAACGCGGCTCTCTTGGCTGCTCGGTATTTAGTGGTGAGATCCCAGAAACGTTGGACGAAGGGATCACCGTTCATGGTGTGAGAGTTGAAGTTCTCAACGTATTAGGTGCCGGTGATGCATTTATGTCTGGCCTACTTCGCGGTTATCTAAACGGCGATGGTTGGGAAAAAGCCTGCGCTTATGCGAATGCTTGTGGGGCTTTAGTGGTTTCGCGCCATGGCTGTGCGCCTGCAATGCCAACAAAAATCGAGTTGGATAATTACCTTGAGCGTGCAGCAGCAGTTCCACGCCCAGATCTCGACCCGATGCTTAACCATTTGCACCGTGTGACTTCACGTAGCACACAATGGAATGAACTTTGTGTTATGGCATTTGACCACCGCATTCAATTTGTTGATATGGCACGCCTCGCAGGGGTTGATATTTCTTGCATTCCAACCCTGAAAAAATTGATTTACCGCGCTAGTAGTGAAGTAGCCGAAGAGGCAAATCTGCAGGGGAAAGCAGGGTTACTCTGTGATAGTACATTTGGCCAAGACGTATTGAATGATGTAACCGGCCGTGGTTGGTGGATAGGCCGCCCAATTGAGCTACCTGCGTCAAGACCATTATGCTTAGAGCATGGGAATATTGGCTCTCAGCTGATTAGCTGGCCAAAAGAGCATATTGTCAAATGTTTGGTATTTTTTCACCCAGAAGACAACCATCCACTGCGCTTAGAGCAAGAAAAAACGGTTCAAGAAGTGTATAGCGCTTGCTGCCAATCAGGGCATGAATTGTTGCTCGAGGTGATATTGCCCGCAGATATGGAACGCAACGATGAGCTGTATTTACGCGCAATCAAACGCTTCTATAACTTAGGTATAAATCCAGATTGGTGGAAATTACCACCACTACAAGCGCAAAACTGGGATGCAGTTGATCAATTAATTCAAGAACGTGACCCTTATTGCCGCGGTGTCGTGCTCTTAGGACTTGACGCACCACAAGCTGAGCTACAAGCAGGCTTCAACGCAGCCGCTGGGAAATCAATCGTCAAAGGATTTGCTGTTGGCCGCACTTTATTTGGTAAGCCTTCGTTGGAGTGGATGAAAGGTGAAATCAATGACGATGAGCTGGTGCAGAAAATCAAAAACAATTACTTAAACCTGATAGCCTTATGGCGTCAGCGTAAATAATATTACTTTTACCTACACAGGAGCTTCATCATGGCAATCCAACTTGGTATCAACCCGTTGACATGGACGAATGATGATTTACCCACTTTAGGGGCAGAAACGTCTCTAGAAACATGTTTAACTGAAGGTCGTCAAGCGGGTTTCGCTGGTTTTGAGCTAGGTAATAAATTTCCACGTAAAGCGGAAATCTTAGGGCCGATCTTAAAGCAGCATGACTTACAATTGGTTTCAGGCTGGTATTCGGGAGAATTATTATCTCGCAGTGTGGAAGAAGAAATTGAAGCGGTACAAGAGCACTTAGCATTGCTACGTGATTTAGGCGCTAAAGTGATGGTTTTCGCGGAAGTGACTCACTGTATTCATGGCGATCAAAACAAACCTGTTCATATGCGCCCATTGTTCCCAGCTGACCAATGGGAAGAATACGGTAAAAAATTGACCGAATTCGCAAAATATACTTTATCTCAAGGGGTTAAGATTGCCTATCATCATCATATGGGGACAGTGATCGAGTCCGCAGAAGATGTGGATAATTTAATGAAACATACAGGGGATGAGGTCGGTTTATTACTGGATACAGGGCATTTAACCTTTGCCGGTGCAGACCCAGTTGAAGTGGCAAAACGCTGGGCAAAACGTATCAATCATGTGCATTGCAAAGATGTCCGTGCAGATGTTCTAAAAGATGTTAAAAACCGTAAAACCAGTTTCTTAAATGCAGTATTAGCAGGGGTGTTCACGGTACCCGGTGATGGTTGCGTTAACTATCCAGAAGTGTTTAAAGTATTGAAAAATAGCCAATATGAAAATGGCTGGTTAGTAGTCGAAGCAGAGCAAGATCCTGCGATCGCACATCCATTGACTTATGCCACATTGGGTTACAACAATTTGTCTAAATTTGCTAAGGATGCGGGCTTAATCTAAATCGTCGTCGTCATATTTCAGTCTGTGGCGTTGTTAGCTTTGTTTGCTGACTCTAGCCACAAACTGAACTGTTTAATTGGTGAAACGGTTAGTAACTGAAAAGAATTACATATCTAGAACCTAAAAAGTGTCAGAGGAAAGTTATGTCAAAATTATTGTCGAAATACCATGCTCCAGATGCACATAAGCGAACTCAGCATATCACTCCGAAAATCGCTAACTGGGGATATGTTCACTTTGATGTTTATGAATTAAAACAAGGCGAGTCTATCTCCTTGCCTGCCTCTGAAAATGAAATGTGCTTAGTGCTGGTGGCGGGTAAAGCGACAATTAAAACACCGAATCAAGCGTTTGAAAATATTGGCGATCGTATGGATCCTTTCGAGCGTAAAAAGCCGTATGCGGTGTATGTTACAGCGCAAGAGTTTGCTGAGGTCATGGCAGATACCGACCTTGAATTGGCAGTTTGCAGGGCAAAAGGAAAAGGAACTTACCCAACTCGTTTAATTGGCCCTGATGATATTGGTGCGGAACAACGTGGCCATGGTTATAACAAACGCTATGTGCATAATATTTTGCCGGATGATAAAGCCGCTGATAGCTTATTAGTCGTGGAGGTCTTTACAGATGAAGGCTGTACTAGCTCTTATCCAAGCCATAAACATGATACCGATAATGAACCCAATGAAACTTATCTAGAAGAAACCTATTATCATCGTTTAAATCCTTCCCAAGGTTTCTGTATGCAGCGCGTTTACACGGATGATCGTGAGTTAGATGAATGTATGGCGGTGTATAACAAAGATGTTGTTATGGTACCAAAAGGGTATCACCCAATGGCGACAGTGGCTGGTTATGATAACTATTACCTTAATGTGATGGCAGGACCAACCCGTAAGTGGTTATTTACATGGGAAAAAGACCATAACTGGGTGAATAGTGAAATCTATGCAGCGAAACATAGTGAAAAGTAAGTTAAAGCAGAAATATGTGAATTAAGTTCTGTTATCTATCTTTGCCGGTAAATATTTACCGGCTTTTTTTTCGATTAAACTTAATATGCTGCAGTAAATTGTTGGCGAATGAACTGCCTATTATTTACCTCATCAAGTACAGCTACCGCAAAATCTTCAACTGATATTTTCGCAGGAACGTTGCCATTCATCAGCAATTGTTCGCCTCCAAGACGGAAGGTTTCTGTTCTTTCTCCTTCCTCGAGTATTGCGGCTGGGGAAATGTAGGTCCAATCCAATGAATCAATGGATTGTAATTGGTTCTTAAATTCCCTCATTGCTTGAGCGCCTGGTTTTATTTCGGCAGGAAAATCGGGGGAATCAATTAAATCAATACCTGAAGCAATTTTTAGGCTTCCTGCACCACCGACCACAATAAATCGTTTTACCATCGATTTTTGTACTGCTTGTAAAATGGCCTGGTTTCCTGCCACGGTATCTTGATACAAATTCGGATTTTGCCAGCCACCATTAAACGCGCTGATGATGACATCCTGTCCTTTAAGCCGAGAGGTTAACCATGGGATATCTGTAATATCACCAGCGGCGGTGATTAAAAGAGCGTGCTGAAATAATTGATTACTATGACGAGAAATAGCCGTCACTTGGTGGTGCCGAAGCAACGCTTCAGCGACTAATGCTCTGCCGACAAAACCCGTTGCGCCAATAATCGATATTTTCATCTTCAGTTCCTCTTTGCTTGAGTGCCTCACTCAAGAATAATGATACTGATAGGGCTAGGCTTTAGGACTAAGACTTGTTTTCCCAATGTGTTCTTTTTGAGTATAGAACAAACGTTCTTATTGGGGAATATGCTTAATTTTATTTCGTTTCTCTAAATAACTTTAAAATAATACTCGTCATAATGGCGATGGTTCCTCCTAAGGCGGTTTCAAGAACGCGGTCAAACAATAATTCATAGGTTGGGTGACGCCAATATATAACGAGCTCAAGAATGGACAAAATTAAGCTTGTCACGACAAACGTCATAAACGTATATCCGTGATGAAAGCTCATCGGCATTAAAAAGGCGAACACCACGACTGCAATTAAACCGATATACGGCATAAAGGGTAAATTGAATAAAAAATACAATAATAAGACAGAAATAAGACTGCCTAAGACCCTCTGCAAAGTAATTTTAACGATACTTTGTGATTTTGGATGCAATACAAAAACGAAGGTCAGTAATGTCCAATAAAAGTGCCCTAGATCTATACTGCGAGGAATAGCGAGCGCGAGTAATAGCCCCAAAGCATAAATCATTGAGCGTGGGATAATATTTTTTCTCAACGTAAACAAATTTTGTTCAACTAAAGCGCTCGTTATTACACTATGGCGTGTCATTTTATGGCTAAGGACATAATACGTAATTAACGTTACTCCACTACCAATAATAAACCCTAACGCTAAGCTTTTGGATATATCAGGTAAAATGGTACCAATTGTCGACATGATAATCATAAATTTCATGGTTAAATCCATAGCAGGATCTGTGCCATACAATTGGTAGTAAATGAACGAAAAAATGGCGAGATAAATATAATATGCGGTACCAAGGCGTAACGTATCACCGATAAAAATAGCGACTAAAATCATCAATAAACAACAAGCGGTATAGGCATAATTCTTATATTCTTTTGCTGCATTGAATAAATTAAAGGAATACAGCGTTGAGAATGTTGCCCACATCGCAGCTTGTGCATCTAAGATCGCAAAAGCGGTTGCGGCGCTAAAAAACATACAACTGGTAAAAATAATTCCATCGTGGATAGCAGGAAACGTTCTCATAATCCGATGCTCACAAATAGAGGCTTAACCTATTAATTAATAACGTAATTAAATAATATACGGTATAAAATTTCAAGGTGAGAACTCAGTATTTATGACAAGTTACCATTAAATGGCATGTGTTGAATTGTTGGTTGCGATATTCTGTTTTTATGTGACAAAAAAGGCATAATAGGGGAGAGCAGTTGTAGCAATCATAAAGGTAATAAAATGCAAATAATCAATCCTCATGATTTTGTTTGGGTCGGCAGCAATAATGATGTCGCGATAGAATCGCTTCCTGAATGGGTCGGCTCACAGTGGAACAGTAAGTTACCGTTGACGGTATACCGAAATAAAGCGGATGAGAATAAACTGACTGTTGCAATTAGAGGAATTAAGCCACACCAACGCGTTACAACACAAATTGAAAAATCTGCAATTACGCACATTATGAATGTGGAATCCTTGGTGGCGAATTCGGTGGAACTACAACGTTCAATGTTTATCGCTTTACCACCAGTGCAGGTTTTATGGATCATTTCACAGACTAAATGGCCTTGGCAATGGGGAGTAACAGGGAGTTGTGCTTACACTTTAGCGACAGATATCCAAAGTATGTTGTCAGACTGCGACCTTGATGTGGTCATTCGCTGTCCACATCGTCAAGAAAAAGAAGATTTTGCTGAGTTTGCAATTAAGGCGAATACTCCTTATTGCCCAATTGATATTCATATCGAAACCCCTAAAGGTGGGTTTTCATTAGCTGAGTGGTTTAAAAATGAACAGGTTACATTACACACACCACTTGGCGATATTATGACCGCAGACCCGTGGAATGAAAAATTATAGCCCGCTGTTTGTCTGTTAAACAACCTAATGTAGCTTGAATGACCGACAAATTGGTTAAATATTAATTTTGATGTTCGAGCAGGTGATTTTTTACTAATCAAATAAAAGCTGGAGGCATATAATGCCTCCCGATTAGCCTATTTTTAGTGTTCAATATAGGGTTCTTGTAAACCTGCTTCATGCCATTCTTTCATTGCGGGTAAAACTAAAATTCGGTCAACCCATTGTTTGGCAGCTGGGTTTACAGGTAAGTGATAACTGCGAATTCGAAAGGCAACTGGTGCAAAAAAAGCATCTACAGCCGTAAATTCACTACCTGCAAGCCAAGGACCACCAAATTGGTTTAACCCATCCTGCCATAATTTCTGCAATCGATTTAAGTCGGTTTGTAATTCAATTGAAATATTGTTAAGTGGCGAATTATGAGTACCGTCCATTGGACATTGCTGGCGTAATGCACTAAAACCCGAGTGCATTTCTGCGCTTGCACTACGAGCCCATGCTCTGGCTTTTCGCTCTTTTGGCCAGACTTGAGGGTAGTCTTCTGCAACATATTCACAGATGGCTAAAGAATCCCATATTGTTTGGTTTTCATCGATTAAACAAGGGACTAAGCCTGTAGGTGAAAAACGACTGAATTTTTCATGGCTGCTTTTGCCGTTTTCAAATAAACACAAATTTTCTTCAAACGGGATCTGTAATACCTTTAGTAAAACCCAGGGACGTAGTGACCATGAAGAGTAGTTTTTATTTGCTATCCAAAGTTTATACATAGTATTTAACCTATCAATCAGTTTGCAATGTTAAAAGAAAGAATACCAATGTATGGGGAAAAAGGCAGACCTACAAATGTTATTTTATGAATAACAGCTTATATCTATTAGGAATAAGCTAGATTTAATTGAAATTAATAAATGAACTAAGTATTTAGTTACGACCATTTACAAAACTGGAAGAATCTTTATTCAACTTTTATAATTAAAACTAGACAAAATCAAATAGTAATCTATTTTTCATTATGTTGATCGTATTTGAATGTCTTCAACAAAATATTTGTTTAACTTTGGGATAGGAATAAAATTAATTTCACCTTATGATTATTACGGCTTAGTTAATAAAATATTACCTTCTTCTCTAAATGGTTTTTATCATGCAATGGAAAAATAATGCAAGTCGTTATGGGCATATCTCTTTGCTCATACATTGGCTAGTCGCAATTGTCGTATATGGAATGTTCGCTTTAGGTTTATGGATGGTGACACTAGGCTATTATGATAGTTGGTATCATCAAGCTCCTGAGATACATAAAAGTATAGGAATATTATTATTTATTGTTATGGCATTTCGTGTGATTTGGCGATTTATTTCACCGCCACCGAAGCCATTAGCAAGCTACAGTAAATTAACGAAAGCTAGCTCTATTATTGTTCAAATTCTGATTTATATTATTTTGTTCAGTATTTTGATCAGTGGTTATTTAATCTCAACCGCTGATGGACAGCCTATCAGTGTATTTGATTGGTTTGAGGTTCCTGCACTATTTACTGGTGCTGCAACACAAGCAGATACAGCAGGTGAAGTTCATTTATATTTAGCTTGGGCAGTGGTTCTATTATCAGTGTTGCATGCTTTTGCAGCTTTTAAACATCACTTTTTTGATCGTGATATTACATTAAAAAGAATGTTGGGTTTTACCCCCGATAAGTAACGTGGAGATAATTATGTTGAAGAAAACGGTTCTTGGTCTGGCTACTGGCGCACTTTTTTTAACGGCAGGTTCAGCATTAGCAGAAACTTACCAATTTGATAAGCAAGGCCAACACGCGTTTATTGAATTTCGTATTCAGCATTTAGGTTATAGCTGGGTATATGGTAGTTTTAAAGACTTTGATGGGTCTTTCACTTATGATGCAAAAGACCCATCAAAAGATAAAGTCGAAGTAACTATTAAGACAGGCAGCATTGACACTAACCACGCAGAGCGTGATAAACATTTACGCAGTGGTGATTTCTTAAATGCAGCAAAATTCCCTGAAGCAAAATTCGTTTCAACAGAAGTGAAGAAAGACGGTGAAACATACAAAATCACAGGTGATTTCACTTTAAATGGTGTTACTAAGCCGATTACATTAGATGCTAAATTAATGGGCGAAGGTAAAGATCCTTGGGGTGGATACCGTGCAGGTTTTGAAGCTGAAGGTAATATTAAGCTGAAAGAATTTAACATCAAATCTGATTTGGGCCCTAAATCTCAAGAAGCACAACTGTTGATTTCAGTTGAAGGTGTTCAAGTTAAATAAGATTTTTATCATAATAAACCTTCAAGCTTTCAAGTCTTGAAGGTTTTTTTATATCCAGCGTTTTCTAAATTGTTTATTTATGGCAAATTCTCCCGTCTTAGCCTCGCATTTTCCCTTATTCCTATAGCTTGACGACTTTGATACAAGCTAAAATAAACATTATCACTTTTTATAGGTCAATTCGTGGCATTAATAGTCTAGCTCCGTGATGACTATTGTTTTTAGATGCCATGACATTATATGCGATGGATTCTACAGTATATAAGTAGCTTGAAAGTGTTTGTGGGAACCGTTTTACCAAGAAAAGGCAGGGTAACTTTGAATACAAATAACTCACGTAAAACCGCATTAATTGTTAGCATTATTTTTATTGCATTCGCATTCGGTTTTTATTGGTTAAGTAAAGATAATAATGTGTTATCTACAGAAAATAATAGTGCAATTCATTCAGAGGCACTTGCCCAAGTTGAAAAAGAACTGCCGATTATCGCGACGGTGAAGAAAATAAGCCCTGAAACCTATCAAAGTTTTGAGCATCTAATCACGCAATACGACCCAGCTAATGAAGATTTACGTCGTCAACTGTTTGATCAGGTTGTTGGCAATGTCATGAAGCTGGTGCTAGAACGTATGGAATATGCTTCTGATGATTCCGTAATTAATTTTACTAGCAGAGTGAATGATTACCTGAAAATCTTATTAGAAGAAGACCCAACAGGAAAAACGTGTTTTTATTCATTGTTTCCGCACTTAAGAGAAACAGCGGAAATTATTCCACCACAAAAAAGCCAAGCTGTTTTGTTGAAACAAATCCAAGCGACCAATGAGCTCTTAATTTCAAGTGAAGCTGGTGTAAAACAGGCGTTGATGTCCCCAAAAGAGTATTCTGAGGAATTAACACAGCTTGCTAGTGGGCTTTCTGCAAAGTATGGTGAAGATACCGCAATCCTTGGAAATTTAGAAGCAGGGAAGAAATCACCTGCATTAGCGTGCCGTATTTCTATTAGTTTCTATAATGAAATATTATCTATGCCTGATAATCAGAAAAAAGCTGCATTACTACGTTCTTTATTTTCATCAGTAAATAATTAATTCTTTCCAGCAAAATGGCACTGGTTAATATGGGTGCCATTTTGTGTCATTACTTATTATATTTCATTGTGTTAATCGCACTTTTTTTAATACATTATTCTTTGAGCATAAATAGTTCGTATTTATGTAGTATGCTTATTATGTAAATTTATTTTTAACTATTTTGGAGATGGCATGCAATTTATTAAGAAAAGTATCGTAGCACTTGCCGCAACTGCTGCGATATCAATGCCGATTACAGTTAGCCAAGCTTGTACTCGAGTTGTTTATTTAGGTGAAAATGAACAAATAATGACCGGAAGAACAATGGATTGGAAATACGATATTGGTACCAATCTATGGATCTTTCCTCGAGGGATGGAGCGTGATGGCATTGCAGGGCCTAACTCTTTAAAATGGAAATCAAAATACGGCAGCGTGATAGCCTCGGGTTATGATATTTCAACAACGGATGGAGTGAACGAGGAAGGTCTGGTTGCCAATTTACTGTGGCTCGCGGAATCAAAATATCCTCAAATAGATAATAAGCAACCTGCGTTGTCGATATCTTTATGGGCGCAATATGTTCTAGATAACTATGCGACAGTGGAAGAAGCCGTTGCTGAGCTAGAAAAGAATCCACTCGTAGTCGCAACAGATAATGTGCCAGGACAAGATAGGTTAGCGACTTTACATTTATCATTATCAGATGCGAGTGGTGATAGCGCGATTATTGAATATATCGATGGTAAGCAGGTAATTCATCACAGTCGCAAGTATCAAGTTATGACTAACTCGCCGACTTATGAGAAGCAATTAGCAATGCAGGAATATTGGCAAGGAATTGGCGGCACTGTAATGTTACCGGGGACTAACCGCTCCGCTGATAGATTTGCTCGCGCGCAGTTTTATATTAATGCAATTCCTCAGAAAACAACGCCTAATAAAGCGGTCGCCAGTGTTTTCAGTGTCGTACGTAATGTGTCTGTCCCTTACGGATTGACGTCTGAAAATTCGCCTGAAATATCGTCAACACGTTGGCGGACATTAGTTGACCATAAACGCCAGCTCTACTTTTTCGAGTCAGCATTAACTCCAAATATTTTTTGGACTGATTTGGCAAAAATTGACTTTTCAGCGGAAACTGGAAAAGTGAAAAAGCTGGACCTCGGTGAAGAGCAGAGCCATATCTATTCAGGGGATGCGACCAACAGTTATGTAGTTACAAAACCTTTTGAATTCTTAGGGTTAAGTGCGGAACAGTTAGGTTATTAACTGAGCCCATGAAGCATTTCAGCCCTCTTGGTCTATAGGGGGTTGATATGAATCAAGCCCGCGATAATTAATTTATGAATGTTTTGCAGATAGCAAACGAACGGTATAAGATGTATTTAAAATGCAACTTATTGGTGATGATATGAATGATCTCGTGTGTTACAAAACTATGCCAGTTTGGAATAAAGCTTCTTTGCCGTTAATGTTCCAAGAGCGCCATAATACAAAAGAGGATACATACGCACAGTTGAAAGTGCTAAAAGGCTCTTTAGATTTTATCATTTTTAATGAAGACGGCAGCGAGCAACACTTTACCTTTGATATTCATAACCAGCCGCCTATTATTGAACCTCAAGTTTGGCATCGTATTTCTGCTTGTAGTGATGACATGGAATGCCAACTGGCATTTTTATGCAAACCAGAACTGAAATTTTATAAAGAGCATGGGTTAACGACTCCACATTCAGAAGTGCGCTATTTGTGTGAGAATCACCTGAGTAAGCCATGTAAAACATTAGATTTAGGTTCGGGAAGAGGGCGTAATAGTTTTTATCTTGCCTTGCAGGGGTATGACGTGACCTCGGTAGATATCAACCCTCAGCATATCCAAGCAATTGACTTCGTTAAAAAACAAGCTGGGGTAGAGAATATTCATACGGCTGTTTATGATATTAATAGTCACCAAATACAAGAGAACTACGAACTTATTATTTCCACTGTCGTGCTAATGTTCTTGCAGCGAGAAAAAATCGCCAATGTTATTACTAATATGCAAGAACATACCCTGCCAGGGGGAGTTAACGTTATTGTGTGTGCCGTTGAAACGCCAGATGCACCGCTGGATTTAGTGCCATTTAAATGCTTCTTAAAACCAGGGGAGCTAGAAGGGTATTATAAAGATTGGGATATTTTAAAATATAACGAAAACCCTGGTCATTTACACCGCACTGATTCACAAGGTAATCGTATTAAATTAAATTTTGCAACACTCATTGCAAGGAAGAAGTAAGTAAGAAATTAGCATAGGTTATCTTAATAAAAGAGTTGCCGCTGTCGGCAAC
>NZ_JAMPPJ010000011.1:0-70910 GCF_028481025.1 Providencia sp. PROV150
CCGCCAAACATAATATGTTTGTCAGCAGTCTGAGTTGCCGCTGTCGGCAACTCTTTTTACTTCGACTATTTAAGTTTTGTCAGTGACAGGCGGAGCGGTTTCTTTTTCGCTACGGGCTAAAGTTTTTTCCAGCAATACAGAATATAGCGGTTTGCCACCTAAAAATTGAGCCATCATTGTGGCGCCAATGCAGGTAATAATCATCGGTAAGATTAACTGGTAGTTATTTGTCATTTCTAAAACTAAGACTATCCCAGTTAATGGGGCTCTGACGGTTGCGGCAAATAAAGCTCCCATGCCTGCAATAGCGAAAGTCCCCACTTCAATTTGGTAATTAGGGAATATTTCGAGGGCGGCGTAGCCGAAAACACCACCAAATAATGTCCCAAGGGCGAGTAAAGGAGAGAAAATACCACCTGGAGCCCCAGAGCTAAAGCTAATCGTCGAAGTTAAAAACCGCAAAGCAAAGAATATGAATAACAAAGTGATGGTAAATTGGCCTGCTACCATCTGGTGGATCACGGAATATCCACCACCTACAATTTCAGGCAGGTAAACGCCAATTGCACCACAAGCACCACCAATTAACCCGCCCATCAATACAAAGCGAGAAATTTTATTTTGGTAAAATGCTAAAAATTTACTTTGTAGGTACAATAAAAAACCATTAAAACAGATACCGATAACACCAAACATTAATCCTAAAATTAAATAAAGCCATAAAGTATTCATAGGTGCAGAAGAAAATTGGCCGATATTTAATACAATAGCTTCTCCATTGATTAGCCGATAGACAATGGTGGAGGTAACAACACCGATAAATACCGCTTTAATTGAAATTAAACTGTATTTAAATTGCGGACGCATTTCTTCAATAATAAACAAGATGCCAGCTAAAGGGGCATTAAATGCTGTAGATAAACCTGCCGCCGCACCAGAGGCAAGCAAGGTGTGGCGTGACTCATTATCTTTTAAACGAAATAAATCATAAAACATTTGGCTAAGGTTCGCACCAAGTTGCACGGTTGGTCCTTCACGGCCTAATACCATACCTGAGCCCAATGTTCCTAATCCACCAATAAACTTAACTGGGATGACTCTCCACCATCTTACGGGGCGTAAATCCTGTAATGCACCTTCAATTTCTGGGATCCCAGACCCACCAGATTCAGGAGAGAACCGTTTAACAAGGTAATAGCCTAACATGGCAAGAAGTGCCGAGATAAAAAACATCCCAACAACCATCAGCCATTTTGGGGCAACCCATTCACTCACCGATTGCACGCGATAGTTGCTAATCCAAGTTGTTCCTAATTCAAATAGTGAACCGATAAGACCGACCGCCGCACCAATGAGTGCCGCAAGTAGTAAGATTTTTACAGGTGTTTTATCTGATTCCTTTAGCCGTTTAAAAATCCGCAATCGGGTTTTTATCATAGATTTACTAGCTGAATTTACCTGGCTCATCTTTATTGGATTCTCTTTATACGATGGAATAACAAACACTTATAGGTAAGTATAACAAGAGTTATCGTAAGAGCGTTATCAGGATATAAATAAAATGCAAAATAGTGCATTTAAGCAAGAAAAGTGAAAACAAAACCAACAGTACGAATAGCATACTTTCATTACTGTGAATAGTTCTCATTTGCAATGAATATTAATATAGATCAATAAACCATTAGATAATGAATAATTCCACTTTTTTATTCTAATAAAGAGCGTAGTCTTAATGTTGTATTTGAAATGCAACTTTAAGAGGCGAACAACATGTACTGTGTGCAATGTGAACAAACAATTAGAACTCCAGCTGGTAATGGCTGTGCATACGCGCAGGGTATGTGCGGTAAAACAGCAGAAACTTCTGACCTACAAGATTTATTAGTTGCTGTATTGCAAAGCTTATCTGCAAGTGCAGTCACTGCCCGCTCACTGGGTATTATTGACCATGATATTGATAGTTTTGCTCCGCGCGCATTTTTCTCTACTTTAACCAACGTCAATTTTGATTCAGAGCGTATTATCGGTTACGCCCGTGAAGCTATTTATTTACGTGATAAATTAATAAAACATTGCCAATCCGTGAATAGTGTAGTGGCTTTCAATCATCCATTAATTAGTTTGCAATTAAATGGTACTGACATTCCAACCTTACAGGCACAAGCGGCTCAATTTTCATTAGATATTGATAAAGCTGAAGTCGGCGAAGACATTCACGGTTTACGTATGTTATGCCTATATGGCTTAAAAGGGGCGGCAGCCTATATGGAACACGCCCATGTTTTAGGTCAGTATGATAATGAGGTTTATGGCCAATATCATGAAATTATGGCTTGGCTGGGAACATTGCCATCGGATATGAATGAACTGCTTGATAATGCCATGGCAATTGGTCTGATGAATTTCAAGATCATGGAAATTTTGGATGCAGGTGAAACGAGCGAATTTGGTCACCCAACTCCAACGGAAGTCAACGTTCGTCCAGTCGCAGGGAAATGTATTTTAATTTCAGGTCATGACCTGAAAGACTTAAAAATGTTGTTAGAACAAACTGAAGGTACGGGTATCAATGTTTATACCCACGGCGAAATGCTGCCAGCACATGGTTACCCAGAACTGAAAAAATACCCTCATTTAGTCGGTAACTATGGTAGCGGTTGGCAAAATCAGCAAGTGGAATTTGCAAAATTCCCTGGGTCTATCTTGATGACCTCTAACTGTATTATTGACCCTGATGTTGGGGATTATAAAGACCGTATCTGGACGCGTAGTATTGTGGGTTGGCCGGGTGCAAAACATTTAGTGGGTGATGATTTTTCTGCAATGATTGCTCAAGCTCAGTCACTTGCCGGTTTCCCGTATACTGAAATCGAGCACAAAATTACGGTTGGTTTCGGTCGTCAAACACTGTTAGGTGCGGCAGACGCGGTGATCGATTTAGTTTCACAGAAAAAACTACGTCACGTATTCCTTGTTGGTGGTTGTGATGGTAGCCGTGGCGAACGTAGCTATTATACGGATTTTGCCCGTAGTGTACCTGAAGATTGCTTAATCCTTACACTCGCATGTGGTAAGTATCGTTTTAATAAATTAGATTTTGGCACATTAGAAGGGCTACCACGCTTACTGGATGTGGGCCAATGTAACGATGCATATTCTGCCATTATGCTTGCGGTGAATCTATCAGAGAAACTTGGTTGTGGTATTAATGACTTGCCATTGAGTCTGATTCTGTCTTGGTTTGAGCAAAAAGCGATTGTCATCCTTTTAACATTATTAGCGTTGGGTGTGAAAAATATTTACACCGGCCCAACAGCACCTGGTTTCTTAACTGAAAACTTATTAAATGTGCTAAATGAGAAGTTTGGTATGCGTAGTATTACGACAGTTGAGCAAGATCTGGCAGAAATTTTACCTGCATGATCAATAAACCGATAGAGAAAGCTTAAAAACGATGTGAAAGATGGGGGCTGCGACCCCCTTTAAAGGAGTAGCGCGATGACCATGCCAAGCAGTTTATGTCCAAATAGAATGCAAGTTCATTCTATTATTCAAGAAACATCAGATGTCTGGACAATCAACCTTATCAATCATGATTTTTATACATATTCACCTGGTCAATATGCTTTGGTCAGCATTAAAAATAGTGATGATGTCATGCGTGCTTATACTCTTTCATCATCACCGGGGCAAAGTCGTTTTATTTCCATTACTGTCAGGCGGTTAGACGATGGTGAAGGGTCAAATTGGTTAACACGTTCGGTTAAAGAAGGCGACTATCTTTGGCTTTCTGAAGCGCAAGGGGAATTCACCTGCGCTAATCTAAAAAACACTGAGTATTTGATGTTAGCTGCTGGATGTGGTGTGACACCAATTATGTCAATGACACGTTGGCTGATGGTGAACCGCCCGAGCTCCCATGTAAAAGTACTATTCAATGTTCGCGATGATAAACAAGTTATTTTTGCCGAGGAATGGCAAAAACTCGTCCGCTTATATCCAGAACGGTTGCAATTGTGTGTTATGGCAGAAACACCAGATAATGGCGATATTGCACAAGGACGTTTAACTGAAGAGAAATTGAAAGCGTTAGTACCCGATATTGATTCACGAATTGTGATGACGTGTGGGCCTGTGCCTTACATGAAAAATGCACAGCAATTTGCTGCTAATTTAGGCGTCCCTGCTGAACATTTCTTTATGGAGCGTTTTTCAACTGAACCAGAGGTTGTTGATAGTGAAGATATTCTTATATTAAAAATCCGTCAACGATTGGTCGACTTTAAAGTCCCAGTAGGTACTTCTTTATTATCTGCACTGGAGCAAAATAAACAGCCCGTTATTGCAGCTTGCCGAGCAGGGGTTTGTGGAAGCTGTAAAACAAAAGTGTTATCAGGTAAATACACAACAACAAGCACAATGACATTAACTGAAGCAGAAATAGCTGAGGGCTATGTTTTAGCTTGTAGTTGCCAATTACAGGGTGACACTGAAATAGCGTAAAATTATATAACATGTGCAAACTGTCTCATTAGAGTATTAATGGGACAGTATTATTTAAAATAAATCATAGTAATTATTTACAATACTCAAAATGAGAGTGCAATTAATGTTTCGGTAGTGAGCTATGTAAAAAATAAATAGATAATTTACTTAATGTATTAATCGCTGATACAGCAACCTCTTTGTTTGGATCCTGACATAAGTCTATGATTCGTATGATGGCATCATTATATTCAATCGTTGCTTTGAAATCACCTAAAGCAGAAATGGCAGCAATTTTGATTTCATCGTTTACGCGAAATGTTAGTTTCGTTAACATTCCAACAATTACTTTATCCATAATAAAACTTTCACTGTTATATAAAATAAAAAATATTCTAAGATAATTCTTGTAATATTTAATACTAAATTGATATCTGCAATTAAATATTAACAATTTAAAAGAATGCTTTTTAATGATAATTTCGAATTAAATAATGCCTTAAGTGTATTTTCTTACTTCATTATTTGTTTGTTGGCTTATTTTTAATATAAAAAACCAACTAATGACTGATATTAGTGATTACTTGTACTCTAATAAAGCGTTTTAATTATATTAAATTGGGCTTACTCCTTTATATTGTTTTTTTTGTATTGTACGGTAAATAGTGAATTAAGTTTTGATTAATTATCGGTAAGGTTTACTAAATAATATTACAAATGATACTTTGATTTCTCAAAGGGTTGGTTATTGATAAGTAAATAAATATATTTACTTCAATTCTAATATTCATTCTTATTATTAGTTACATTTTGTTACTTTATAAAGATATATTTAATATAAACTTAAACAGAACCTAAACAATAAGTTTTCCATGCGTAAAAAAACGTAGATATAGGGTGGCAATTAATTCACCAATGGGTATAATTCGCGCCGCATCCAAAGTGCAGTATCTCGTTAGGCGAGGCTCCTATACAAACATAGGTTACTGATCTGACGACGTCGAGAGACGCCCAAGATTAGGACAGGATATATCGACCGAAGGTATATCCCCATGTAACTTCCTGCTAAGTCAGGATACGTTGTATAGTGCTAAAACCGAGACGAAGAGATAGCTTTCGCATTCTCTCATCTGGTTTCGCCCCTATGTGAGTACTGTTTGAGTAACCAACAGTAATAGGGACTAAAAAAATGACATTCACTACCCAGAACAAAGCGGGAGCAGTTGCTATTGCTCAATCCGCAATGAAAGGCGCACGCCTCAAAGACAATAACACACAGCCAGCAAAAGTTGATGATGCAACAGTCAGCGCTTATATGAGTCAATCATATTTGCCAGTATCTGTCGCAGACTCAATAGCTTGCGTGAAAAAAAATCTTATTGAACACCTTGATGGCGAGCAAATCCCAACCTATTTATTTGTTGTCGACAATGACAATTATTTAAATGGCATTCTTTCAGTTAAATCATTATTAGCTTCACCTGAAAATTTATTAGTGTCTGATATCATGCGACACAATTATTTTTCTGTTGCCCCAGAACAATCACGTCATGATGTTTATGATCTGATTAATCATAGCGGTTTAGATATGATACCTGTGGTGCAATTTGGCAAATTAATGGGTGTTTTGCGTCCGCAAGATATCGCCGAACTGATTGAAGATGAGAATACACTCGATGCGCAGCTACAAGGCGCTACTACCCCATTAGATGAGCCCTACTTAACGACAAGCCCTGTAACTTTATGGCGTAAACGTGTCGTTTGGTTGTTGATGCTATTTGTGGCCGAAGCGTATACAGGTACTGTATTAAAAGCATTTGAAGAACAGCTCGAAGCCGCAATTTCGTTAGCATTTTTCATTCCGCTGTTGATTGGTACAGGCGGTAATAGTGGAACACAAATTACATCAACATTAGTCCGTGCAATGGCATTGGGCGAGGTGAGTTTACGTAACCTTGGTACCGTACTGAAGAAAGAGGTTTCTACCTCATTTTTAGTGGCGGTGACCATCGGTGGTGCGGCATTAATTCGTGCATGGATTTTAGGTGTTGGCCACGAAGTGACTATTGTGGTTAGCTTAACCATCGTTGCCATTACAATGTGGAGTGCGATTGTTTCTTCAATTATTCCAATGGTATTGAAGAAAATGAAAGTGGACCCAGCAGTTGTTTCTGCCCCGTTCATTGCAACTTTCATTGATGGTACAGGCTTAATTATCTACTTTGAAATCGCAAAATTAGTGATGACGGAGTTTGCTTAAGCGCACACCTCAAACTTGATGCGGCAGAAAGTCTAATTTTCTGCCGCAGCGACAGAAATCCCTTCTTGTTTCAATACTTCTCCACATTTTCGACATAAATATTGGTTTTCACCACGTAGTACTTTGTTGTGGCGGCGTATGGTTAATTCATGGGACACTTCACAGGCACAACGGTAGAGAAATGTTTTACTTTTTACTGTTGTAACCACAAAGTTATGTGTACGTTTCGCCGTGACTTCCAGTACGTGTTGCATCATCCATTTCCATTCTTTGCCATGAGGTGCGATACCTTTGCGGCCAAATACATGAAAAACCAACAAATGCGCTAATTCATGAGGCACAACCTCATCAATAAATTGCTCTGTATTTTCGATAAGTAAACTGGGGTTAAGGCGAATTTCCCATTCTTTTAAGTAAGCACTACCCGCAGTTGTCCCCCGTTGTTTGTAATTAACCGTTGGCTCTGAAAATGATTGTTCGAGTTTGTGTTCTGCAAGTGCGAGTTTTTCTCGCAATGTGCGCATGACTTGTTGCTGTAAAAAGAGTGGAACACGGATTGTTTTCATGGGGTAAAGGATACGTGAAGGTAATGGACATAAACAAGCAATAATTGACAGTAATTATATAAAAACATATATTGTATTTTTATATAATATTAATTAGAAATAACATATGCCCAATAATACCTCTGAACAGCAACTGTTAGCGATGAAGCAGGCCGCATCAGAAACGGCTTCATTATTGAAAACACTAGGGAATCCAGATCGCTTAATTTTATTATGCCAATTAACACAGGGTGAAGCCTGCGTTAGCGAGTTAGAAGAGCAGTTAGGAATATTACAACCGACACTCTCTCAACAATTAACAGTATTGCGTAATGAAGGCTTAGTGATGACGCGTCGAGAAGGAAAGCGCATTTACTATGCGATAGCAGATGAAAAATTATTTACGTTGCTCAATACGTTATATCAGCTTTATTGCCCTGTGAAGGAGAAATGAAATGACAATAGATTGGGCTAATTTTACGCCACTTTCTGCCGCGATTGGCGGTGTGCTGATTGGCTTAGCCGCAGCAATTTTATTAGTATTCAACGGTCGTATAGCAGGTATCAGCGGTATTTTAGGCGGTTTATTGAAACCAACTAAGGGGGATACTGCATGGAAATTGGCATTTATTATTGGTTTGATGAGCGCCCCAACGTTGTTTACTTGGTTGGCGTATACACCAGAAGTTAACATTGCGACCAGCACACCTATTTTAGTATTAGCTGGGTTATTTGTCGGTTTTGGCTCACGACTGGGAAGTGGCTGTACTAGCGGTCATGGGATCTGCGGCATGGCAAGGTTATCCCGTCGTTCAATTGTTGCAGTATTAGTCTTTATGATTGTTGCTTTTGCGACAGTCGCATTAGCCAACCATTATGGGATAGGGAGATAAAGCAATGCCTATTCTTATCGCATTAATTTCAGGGATACTGTTTGGTTTAGGATTGGTCATTGCCGGGATGGGAAATCCAGCAAAAATTTTGGCATTTTTAGATATTACGGGAACGTGGGATCCTTCTTTATTAATTACGATGGCAGTTGGAATGGTAATCAGTGGTATTGCTTTCTTAGGGGTTAAAAAACGCTCTGTTAGTGTACTTAATTGCCCATTGCAAATTCCTACCAATCAAACGATAGATAAAAAACTAGTCACCGGAAGTGTGTTATTTGGTGTGGGGTGGGGGTTAGCAGGGATCTGCCCAGGACCTGCATTATTGTTAACAGGAATGGGATTGACACAAGGGATAATATTTACATTAGCAATGGTTGCGGGGATGGCTATCTTCCAGTTTACGCAAAAAAATTAATCGCTCATTGTGAGCAATAAAAAACCCATCATTTGATGGGTTTTTGTATGTGACTTATTGACTAAAGAGATTACAGGCCTGCAGCGGCACGCAATGCTTCAGCTTTGTCAGTTTTTTCCCAAGGGAACTGAGAACGACCAAAATGGCCATATGAAGCAGTTTGTTGGTAAATCGGGTGTAATAAATCAAGCATTTTGATTAAGCCATAAGGGCGTAAATCAAAGAATTCACGAACTAATTGAATCAATAATGACTCATCAACTTTACCTGTTCCAAAGGTTTCTACCATAATCGATGTCGGTTCTGCCACGCCGATAGCGTAAGAAACTTGGATTTCACAACGGTCAGCAAGGCCCGCGGCGACAATGTTTTTTGCCACGTAACGTGCTGCATAGGCTGCTGAACGGTCAACTTTTGACGGGTCTTTACCAGAGAATGCCCCACCACCATGGCGAGCCATACCGCCGTAGGTATCTACAATGATTTTACGGCCTGTTAAACCGCAGTCACCCATAGGACCACCGATGACAAAGCGACCTGTTGGGTTAATAAAGTATTTTGTATCTTTTGATAACCATTCTGCCGGTAGGACTGGCTTGATGATTTCTTCCATCACGGCTTCATGCAGGTCTTTTTGTTGAATATCTTCAGAATGCTGAGTCGATAAAACAACAGCGTCAATACCGACAATTTTATTATTGTCGTATTGGAAAGTAACCTGACTTTTTGCATCTGGGCGTAACCATGGCAATGTGCCATTTTTACGGACATCTGCTTGGCGTTGAACTAAGCGGTGTGCATAAGTAATAGGAGCAGGCATTAATACATCAGTTTCGTTGGTTGCATAACCAAACATTAGGCCTTGGTCACCAGCACCTTGTTCTGATGGGTCAACACGATCAACACCTTGATTGATATCGGGCGACTGTTTACCAATCGCACTTAAAACGGCACATGAATTGGCATCGAAGCCCATTTCGGAACTGGTGTAGCCAATTTCGCGAACAGTTTTGCGCGTGATTTCTTCAATATCAACCCAAGCACTGGTGGTGATTTCTCCCCCGACCATTACCATACCTGTTTTGACGTAGGTTTCGCAGGCAACGCGAGCTTTCGGGTCTTGTTCCAGAATAGCATCAAGTACTGCGTCAGAGATTTGATCAGCAATTTTATCTGGATGCCCTTCTGATACAGACTCAGAAGTAAAGAGATGTGTAGCCATGAGATTAATACCTTAAGAATTCGCAAATTTATAATTGGATGTTTTAACATCTAGACGGCTATTTTAGTCCCATACAGTAAAAATTTCTACCTGTATTTATATAAAAAACGAATAGAGACATAAAACAACCATTGGTAAAGTTTTATCGCAATTTAGTCATTTTGGTTTTGCTTTTTGAGCGCAATAGATGTATAAACTGCGACCGTAACGGATGGTTGTTATTTCCCGTTATATACCAGCAGAATAATATAAAACTTCTGCTATCTATCAGGAATGTTTATAAACTTTTGAATTTCAATAAAAAATAAGGTGATATAGCTTAAATCAACAGGTCAAACTGCCAAAATAGTGCTACCACATTGAAATTTTAAAGGGGTAAACAGTTATATTGGGGGTTAATGGGTAATGATCCATAATCTACTGAATAACAGTATCCAACCGTCATATGCGGATCGCCGCGTGACTTTGGCATTTACTTTCCTGTCATTCTTTACTTCATCACGAAGTTACCGTCACATCTTTAATACACCTTCGAGGCTGAGTCATTAATCTGTCAGCTTAAGGTCGTATATTGTCACTGTTTAGAAGTTCTAAGCACTTTTTATTAAAATCTGAGTATTGCCGTTTCCCCGACATAACTGCCTTGCAGTGTTATGTCTTCACTGACATACATCAGGAAGGAGAACGCGTCACTCACCCCTCCATAAAAGGAGTTTATTATGAATGATAATATCGCTCGCAAAATGCGTCAGACGTACAACATCGCGTATTGGGGTGGTGGTTACTATCAGGTGAATGAGCGCGGAAATGTCTGTGTTTGCCCGAACCCTGAGAACCCTGATACCTTTGTTGATTTAGCTGACCTCGTTAATCAGGTTAAAGAAGAGCAGGAGCATTTACGCTTGCCTGCATTGTTTTGTTTCCCGCAAATCTTGCAGCACCGTTTACGTTCAATAAATGCAGCATTTAGACGTGCACGTGAGTCCTATGGCTATAAAGGCGATTATTTCCTGGTTTATCCAATAAAAGTTAACCAGCAACGCCGAGTCATTGAATCACTGGTTAATTCTGGGGAACCGTTAGGGCTTGAAGCGGGTTCAAAAGCTGAATTAATGGCCGTTTTAGCGAACGCAGGTAAAACACAAACCGTTATCGTCTGTAATGGATATAAAGACCGTGAATATATCCGATTAGCATTAATTGGGGAAAAATTGGGTCACAAGGTTTACCTTGTTATCGAAAAAATGTCTGAGATTGAGATGGTATTGGCAGAAGCGGAAAGCTTAAATGTCACGCCACGCTTAGGGGTTCGTGCCCGTTTGGCTTCCCAAGGCTCAGGTAAATGGCAGGCAAGTGGCGGTGAAAAATCTAAATTTGGTTTGGCTGCAACTCAAGTACTGCAATTAGTGGAAATTTTACGCAATGCCAATCGCCTAGATAGCCTGCAGTTGCTTCATTTCCATTTAGGCTCCCAGATGGCTAATATTCGTGATATCGCAACCGGTGTCCGTGAATCAGCCCGTTTTTATGTTGAATTGCATCGCCTAGGAGTCAACATTCAGTGCTTTGATGTGGGTGGTGGCCTAGGTGTTGACTATGAAGGTACTCGCTCTCAATCCGATTGCTCAGTCAACTATGGCTTAAATGAATATGCCAACAATGTCATTTGGGCGATTGGGGATGCGTGTGAAGAGTTTGATTTACCACATCCAACGGTAATTACGGAATCAGGCCGTGCGTTGACAGCGCACCATACGGTGTTAGTGTCCAATGTGATTGGGGTTGAACGTAATGAATTTACCAAAACAACACCGCCTCATGAAGATGCGCCACGTTCATTAATTTCCTTATGGGAAACGTGGGAGTCAATGCAGCACCAAGGTAATAGCCGTTCATTACGCGAATGGTTGCATGATAGCCAGTTCGACTTACAAGAAGCGCACACTCAATATGCTCATGGTGTGTTAGATTTGACCCAACGTGCATGGGCAGAAGAGTTATACCTAAATATTTGCCGCCGCATTCAACAGGATTTAGATCCAAGCAATCGTGCTCATCGTCCGATAATCGACGAACTCCAAGAGCGCATGGCTGATAAGTTTTATGTGAATTTTTCCTTATTCCAATCGCTACCAGACTCTTGGGGAATTGATCAAGTGTTCCCAGTATTACCGATTGAAGGGTTAGATAAACCATTAGACCGTCGTGCAGTACTGTTAGATATCACCTGTGACTCAGACGGTATTATTGACCATTACGTTGATGGTGATGGCGTTGAAACCACAATGCCAATGCCTGCATATGACCCAGAAAACCCACCAATGATAGGTTTCTTTATGATTGGGGCATACCAAGAAATTTTAGGTAATATGCATAATCTGTTTGGTGATACCGCAGCAATAGATGTCTGGGTTGATAGCCAAGGTAATCTGCGTTACTTGCAAAGTGAAGAGGGCGATTCTGTCGCAGATATGCTGCAATACGTCAAATTAGTCCCAGAAGTCCTATTAGAAAGCTTCACAGAGCAAGTAAAAGGGACAGGCTTGAGTGAGCAACTGCAAAAAGATTTTGTAGAAGAATTTGAAAATGGCCTATATGGGTATACTTATTTAGAAGACGAGTAAATGCTCAATGCGCGTTATATTTCGCACCGTCGCGTTGTTGGCTGCATTTGCCAACCCTAGCCACATACTTGTGTATGCTCCTAGGGATTGGCTCATTTTGCCGCCTAGCGACAGCACGAACTATTTAGCGCATTAATATATGAGGCTAATGCATTCAATGTTCGTTATGTTTCAAGTGGTGGTGTAGCAACGCTCGGCTATTTGGGGCACATACTTGTGTATGCTCCTAGGGATTGGCTCATTTTGCCGCCTAGCCACAACATGAACTATTTAGCGCATAAATGCGTCATAGGGCGCTATATGTTTCATAGAGCATTAAGATAGTGAACAGATAATAACTTTGTGCAAATAACATGATTTGTTTATTATTTATACTGTGCGAAGTTGATTTAGGTAGAACGATTCGAATCGAATATTAAAAGGGCTTGCTAACGGGCAGGCCTATTTTGAGGAACAGAAATGATTAATAGTACTTTAGGCAATCAAGTTGATAATTCACTGGTTTCTAACGCATTTGGTTTCTTACGTTTCCCGCTGAATTTTCAGCCTTATAGTTCAGATGCAGAGTGGGTGATCACCGGTGTACCCTTCGATATGGCAACTTCAGGTCGTGCAGGTAGTCGTCATGGGCCAGCCGCAATTCGCCAAGTTTCCACAAATCTTGCATGGGAAAGCCACCGCTGGCCTTGGAATTTCAAGTTAACAGACCGTTTGAATGTTGTTGACTGTGGTGATGTGGTATTTGCTTTTGGTGATGCACAAGATATGAGTGACAAGCTGCAAGCACACACTGAAAAACTACTTGAATCAGGTAAACGTTGCTTGACCTTTGGTGGTGACCATTTCGTTACACTGCCATTGCTGCGAGCTCATGCGAAACACTTTGGTAAAATGGCCTTAGTTCATTTCGATGCACACACGGACACCTATGGCAATGGTAGCAAATTTGACCACGGAACCATGTTCTATCATGCACCAAAAGAAGGTCTGATCGACCCAAATCATTCAGTACAAATTGGTATTCGTACCGAACATGACAGCGACAATGGCTTTACTGTATTGGATGCAGGTCAGGTGAATGATCGTAGTGTGGATGATATGGTTGCGCAAATCAAAGAGATTGTTGGCGACCTACCTGTTTACTTGACTTTCGATATTGACTGCCTTGATCCAGCGTTTGCGCCGGGGACAGGAACCCCTGTTATTGGTGGTTTAACGTCAGATCGTGCATTGAAATTATTGCGTGGAATACAGTCTTTAAACATCGTGGGTATGGATTTAGTCGAAGTGGCTCCGGCTTATGACCAATCTGAAATCACGGCACTCGCCGCAGCGTCTATTGCATTAGAAATGCTGTATATCCAAGCTGCTAAAAAATAAGTTATTTATATTTTACTGTATCAAGAAGCCACCGATTGGTGGCTTTTTTATATCCACAATTTATCTATGTGATTATTATTTATACTGAAAATGAAGGAATCGCACTTTTTGTTTATTGAGTTGAGAATGATTTTTATTAACAATAATCTTGTAATTTACGTATATATGCTTTTTTCTACGGTAAAAAAAATATATTCACCATGTTAATAGTGTAATATTTTTTATAAATATTAAATGTTAGAGTAAAATCATTGCTTTGTAACTTATTGTTATTGTTGCTAACTTAATATTAAAGGTGAACTAGTCAATTTGGCTATTACTCAGTAGGAGATAAGTATGGCGTTAAATAATAAAGTTATTTTAGTTACTGGTGCAGCTCAAGGGATTGGCCGTGGTATCGCATTACGTTTAGCGAAAGAAGGGGCTGATATCGCACTGGTAGATTTGAAAAAAGACAAGCTTCAAGATGTTGCCAAAGAAATTGAAGCTTTAGGCCGTAAAGTAACAACATTTGCCGCAGATATCAGTCAACGTGACCAAGTTTTTGCTGCGGTGGCTCATGCAGAAGCTGAGTTAGGTGGTTTTGATGTAATGATTAATAACGCAGGGATTGCACAAGTTAAGCCAATCGCTGATGTTCGCCAAGAAGATATGGATTTAATCTTCAAAATCAACGTAGATGGAACCATGTGGGGAATTCAAGCCGCCAGTGAAAAATTCCAAGAACGTAAACAAAAAGGAAAAATCATCAACGCCTCCTCTATTGCAGGACATGATGGTTTTGCGATGTTAGGAGTTTACTCCGCTACAAAATTTGCGGTACGTGCATTGACTCAAGCGGCTGCAAAAGAGTATGCAAGTTCAGGTATAACTGTGAATGCTTATTGCCCAGGTATTGTTGGAACAGATATGTGGGTAGAGATTGATGAGCGCTTCTCTGAAATCACCGGTACGCCAAAAGGTGAAACCTATAAAAAATATGTCGAAGGCATCGCATTAGGTCGTGCGCAAACGCCAGATGATGTGGCTGGTTTGGTTGCATTCTTAGCGAGCGATGATTCTGACTATATTACTGGTCAATCTATTTTGACTGATGGCGGGATTGTGTACCGTTAATTCACTTATGTGAATCTAGGATGTAAATAATAGCCGCGATGAATAACTCATCGCGGTTTTTGCTTATGTAGCGTGCTGCTGAATATCGGCTAAAATAGCTTCTGCTTGTGTCCAAAGTAGGGAGCCTCCCTCATCACTTAATAAATGATGTTGGCAATTGGGAAAACGGCTGGCTAATATTTTGCCAAAATCAGGGGAATGAACTGTGCTCATATCGAGTTCGCCATACCATAAAGAGACTGGCACGCGGGTCGTTTCAGGGGTGAATTCCCATTTCTGTAATGCAATTAATAAGTCTTGAACATAACCTTGGTTGCCTTGGGCGAAAGCACGTCGCATGCAATGGCTATATGCCTCAAGGAAATGTTCTTCATTATAGAGTTGCTGGTCTATTTCTGCGCTGCAATTAAGAATAAATGCTAATAACCACTCGCCAGTGACATTTTTTAATAACCAATCAGACAGCGCTTTAGGGGTGTTAAGGGCTTGTTCTTGCATGTTCACAACATCAGCACTGAGTACCGCACGAGTTGCAGGGTATTCAAATTGGTCTTGCCCTGACACGATAGACAGTGAAATAGGTTGGCAATAGTGGGCGACGGCCATCGCAAAAACGGCGCCTTGAGAAAAACCGACAACTGAAAATTGAGTAATAGATTGTTCATCTAGTAGGGCTTGAACATCCATAGCAAAGCTTTTCAATGATTTTTCAGGGTGAAATGTTGACTCACCAAGACCCGCGCGTTCAGGAACAATTAAACGAATATTTAGTTTTTCGAGTAAATCCAAACCAAACCCTAATGAACCACTCATTCCCGCTCCAGTACAAAAAATAACAGGAAAACCTGTTTTAGGGCCTGATTCGAACCAGCAAAATAGACGGCTATCAGGTAATTTCATCGTGTGTTGATTCAGGTTGGTTAGTGGAACGTTATACATGGTGAATTCCTAACACAGAGCTGGTACAGATTGGGTGATAAGATAGGTCAGTTAATAATTATTAAAACTGGCATTGTTATAGTTACAATTTTAAAGTATTAAATAGGTAAAATGCAAAATATTAGCGTAATAAACATCAATTCATTAACAAAGAGAAGAGTAAAATGGCATTTTCCGAATCAGAAAAGCAGATTTTGCTGGCCGTTAAAGGTGTCGGTCCCATGGTGATTAGCCGCTTAGAACAAATGGGTTTTAGCTCACTCGCACAACTGAGTGAAGCATCTTACGATGAAATTTTAATTTCTGGTGCTGCATTGACAGGTTCAAGTTGCTGGAAAAATAGCCCGCAAGCAAAAAAAGCGGTAGAGGGGGCTATTTTAGCGGCTAAACAGGCGGTTAGGTCACCATCTTAATTAGTTTGATTTCTGGTTTTCCATTTTTTGCTGCGCAAGATATTAAGGACTTGTACTGCCATGGAAAAGAACATCGCAAAGTAGATATAGCCTTTTGATACGTGAACTTGAACACTTTCAAGTAGTAAAGTGAAACCAACTAGAATCAAAAACGATAAGGCTAAGATTTTTACGGAGGGGTAGCGCTCAACAAAGTCGCCAATGGGTTTGGCCGCAAGCATCATAATGAGTACAGCGATGACTACCGCTGCCATCATGATAAATAAGTGGTCTGATAGCCCCACTGCGGTGATCACGGAATCTAAACTGAAGATAATGTCTAATAAAGCAATTTGCACGATAGCGCCCCAAAATGAGCTCACTTTTTTATTTGCTAGATTATTTTCACTTTCCCCTTCAATCGTATCAAAAATTTCTTGGCTTGCTTTCCAAATAAGGAAGATCCCACCTGCGCATAATATGAGATCGCGAGCGGATACAACATGGTCTGCGACAGTGAAAAGCGGCGTGGTAAGGCGTGATAACCAAGCAATCGAAGCCAATAACGCAAGGCGCATCACCATTGCCGCAATAAGGCCTGTCCGTCTGGCACTATTTTGCTGGTGGCTTGGAAGCTTGCTCACCACAATACTGAGGAAAATAATATTATCGATGCCTAGGACAATTTCTAATATGGTTAGTGTGGCGAGTGCCATCCAAGCATTGGGGTCCAGTATCCATTCAAACATCTTAGTACCTTCTAATTAACAAATTAAACAGTGATAATAATTTATCGTCTGCTTTGGTACAGGCGATGGTTAGCGACTAACTTAGATTAAAATGCCGCGCTAATAGGGGCGCGGTAAAATCTTTTTTGAGATAAAAGCCACGAGGTAGTGTCATAATCGGTTGACCGAACTCACCAATCGCTTCCGTTAGTGCCTTATTGTTTGCGGCCTTAGGGCGGATCTGTAATACCTGCCCATGGCGTGCAGTGATACTTTCCACTTTGCCTAATACAATGAGGTCCATTAGCTCTTCCCAATCTTGTCTTAGTAACTGTTCTTCAAAGGGAGATGGGCTCCAGATTAACGGGTTTGCGACTCTGCGTTGTGAGAGTGGAATTTGCCTTTCCCCTTCGATAGGAAACCATAAAATGCGGGATAGTTTGCGGCGAACATGGCTATTTTCCCATGTTAAGCCACTATTCCCCGTTAATGGTGCTACAGAAACAAAGGTCGTTTCGAGTGGAGCACCATAACGGTCAATAGGAATGGTTTTTAATTCAATCCCAATATGAGCGAAATCTTGCTCTGCCTTGCTTCCCGCACTCGCACCTAAATAATATTCCAATAGCATACCAACCCAGCCTTTATCTCGTTTGAGGTCAGGAGGGATAGGGATAGCAGCATGTTGGGCGAGCTCACCAAGCGTATAGCCAGCAAGGGCTTGCGCTCGACCCATTAAGGTTGCTTCGTTATCAGGTGGCGGTGGCGCAATAAATGGCATCATGGTTTGAATATTAATGTATAAAAAGTAGCCAGTGAAAATACATAGAACTGAAGAAGTATAACACTTTTTCTTTGATGTTTTTAACTATTTGATATATAGGGATATAATGTTATTTATTCATCCAGGTCATAAATTATAACAGAGGTTATTCAAGTTCATCCCAAGATAATCACAGGATCATGCACTAGGTTATCCACAGGATTTCTGGATAACTGTGAAAAATAGAGATTACTGTGTGTATTTACAGCCTTGACTAAACGGTTTTTATGACGAATATCACAAAATATGAGTAAGTTGAGCACATATCTTGTGGATAAATACAACGTTGTTTGATCTTTGCTCAGTTAAAGTCTTAAGTATTTTAGCTAGAAAAATAGCCAGTGGATAAAACGCTTTTTTGTTATTTACTTATTTGATTTATCAATGATTATTTGACTATTCTTTTTTTTGATAAAAAAGTGGCTTGGGGATATACCCTGATTACCATGAGGTTGTTCACATGGATATCCACAGAAAAAGTGAATAACATCCTTATTATTCATTTTATCTGTTTATAACTATCATTATTTTGCTAGGTTATCCTCAGAGGGTTTAAACCATGCAGATTTAAAATCAAACCAGCCAAAGGTATTCATCCGTACGCCGCGCATGGTTTTTTGGCCTTGTAGTTCAAGCCAATGATGAAAAATAGGGTGGAAAATTTGCGAGTCAATTAAGCTTTCACACCAGGCTTCTACATCTAATTGGTTATTACGCCATAGATTAAGTTCATCGCGGAGAGTGTTATTAAGGCATTCGCGCAGTAATGGCATTTCGTACAAGGTAGCAAAGATAGAAAATTCAAGAGGTTTAAAAAAGTTAGCTGTTGCTAACCAAATATCACTTTGCCCATTGCCATTAAACCAATCATCATAATCAATGATATTAATCTTGAGCTCCACGCCTTGTGTCTGTAACACGCGTTTCATAATTTGGCTAATCGCATAGAACTCATGGTGGTTGCGATAAAAAGTAACAGTCAGCTCAGTCAAATCTTCAGGCTTAGGGAACAAGGTTAGCATTTTACTATGATGCCAATGGAGTAATAAGCCATAAGCTGGCGCCCAATGGCGCTGATAAAACGGTTCACAATGGGCAAGTAGGTTGACAGGTGTTAAAAAGCTACATAACCATTTACGGACATCTTCACGTTGAGCAACCGGTGAGCGCTGATCCATTAAGAGGAAATAACAGCCTTCTTCCATGCGGCTTTCAAGTGAATCATTATGGTGCTTGTCACCATCCATTTTTAATGTCGTACAAACCATTTGTTCTGAAAGTTCAGGAACCACCCAAATGGTCACTTCATCTAGCAGTGCACGATAGCCAAAATAGCGGTCGAAAGCCGTGATAGTCAGCTTTTGTGGCAAGTTTTTTTCTACTTGATAGGGGCCAGTGCCGATAGGGCAACGGCTAAAGTTTTCGAGGCTCTCCCACTCTTTCGGTAAAATAGCCGCATGATGACTGCCTAATAACCAAGGTAGCTGTTTATCAGGCTCACTTAACGTGATATCAATAACATAAGGTTGCGGTGAGCTGACGGATTGTATATGTGAAAATAGCGGCCAACAGGTTTTTAAGCGTAAAAGGGAATAGATAATATCGTCGGCAACCATTTCTCTCCCATGGTGGAAATAAATAGCAGGGCGTAAATAGAAACGCCATTGGGTATCACTTATGGGTTGCCAATGGTGGGCAAGGCCATCTTCCACTTCCCCTTTTTCCTCATTTATATGGGTAAGGCCATTAAATATTTGACTCATCAAGTGAATTTCTGAGCGGCGCATGGGGGCACCAGGAAGAAGTGTCGGGAAATCTCGATAATAAATAATCCGTAGTAAATTCTTACCTTGTCGATAGCTGCGTTCCAGTTCAGACAATACCATTTGGCGAATGGTTTCCTTATCACCCACTAGGGCGACAAGTTTTTCAATACTTTCTTCTTTGAGTAGTTGTTCAGCCTGTGCCTGTTGTAGCTCTAAGCCATTAACATGAAAAATAAGGGCCGAGCGTTTTCCTCGACCAGACTCAGCCTGCCAACTGAGCCAACCTTGTGACTGCATATTATTAAGTAGCGTCCGAACATGACGGCGAGAGCAAAACAGCGTATCAGCGATATCTTGCAGAGTTGTTTCACTGTCTTGGCCCTGAAAGTGTTGCCAGAGACGAATGAACTGGGTTTGTAATCGCGAATTAGACATAAAAGAGGAACTCCGGCAAAAAATACATCAATTTTAATTTCCTAAAATCTCACGATAATAGAAGGCAGTAAGTAGCTCGTTTGGTTTGCATGTTGCAGGCCGACTCCCCCATTTAGAGTAATGGTGTTTATCACCGAGCCGGTTTTTACCGGCTTTTTTTTATTTTTTCGTCATATTTCGCACTGTCGCGTTGTTGGTTTCGTTCAGCTACTTGGGTCACATACTTATGTATGCTCCCCAAGATATCTTCTCTCACCGCCTAGCTACAGTGCGAACTATTTAGAAAAAATCGTTCAGTTAAAGGCAAAAATCTTATTTTGTTATTAATTATACAGGAAGATATTAACGGGGAAGTGATTTTGGATTGTAAATTTTTAATGATGGATGAATTCCGCATTTTTGGTGCGAAGTAGGCGGTTTAGTTGGATAATTAGAGCTAAAAGAGGAACTACGCCCACCAAAGTAGGCGTAGAAAAGGATTTACTGCATAAAGGATGGAATCTTGCTTTCAAAATCGGTGATCTGGTCGACATGCTGCAACGTCAAACCAATACTATCCAAGCCATTCATCATGCAGTGGCGGCGGAAGCTATCAATTTCAAAATGATAGGTTTTATCACCAGCAGTCACGGTTTGAGCTTCTAAGTCTACCGTAAACTGGCAACCTTCATGGCTATTAACATAGTTAAACAGCTCATCCACTTCAGTTTCACTTAATTTGATTGGTAATAATTGGTTGTTGAACGAGTTACCATAAAAAATATCAGCAAAACTTGGGGCGATAACCACTTGAATACCAAAGTCAGTTAATGCCCAAGGTGCGTGCTCACGGGATGAACCGCAACCAAAGTTTTCGCGAGCTAATAAAATACTTGCCCCTTTGAAAACTGGCTTATTTAAGACGAAATCAGGGTTAGGTTGTTGCCCGTTCTCATCTAAAAAGCGCCAGTCATTAAACAAGTGTTGCCCAAAACCTGTGCGAGTCACTTTTTGCAAAAACTGTTTAGGGATAATGGCATCAGTATCCACATTGGCTGCATCTAAAGGAGCGACAATCCCGACGTGTGTAATAAACTTTTCCATCATTTTCTCCTTAGATTTGAATATCACGTACATCAGCAAAATGGCCATTAATCGCTGCAGCAGCTGCCATTGCTGGGCTAACCAAGTGAGTACGACCTGCGCGACCTTGGCGGCCTTCAAAGTTACGGTTACTGGTTGATGCACAGCGTTCGCCAGGGTTTAAGCGGTCATTATTCATCGCTAAACACATAGAGCAACCCGGTAAACGCCATTCAAAACCCGCTTCAATGAAAATTTTATCTAAACCTTCTTGCTCAGCTTGGGCCTTAACAGGGCCAGATCCCGGAACAACAATAGCTTGTACGCCATTAGCCACTTTTTTACCTTTTGCAATTGCAGCAGCGGCACGTAAATCTTCAATACGTGAATTCGTACATGAACCAATAAATACTTTGTCAATTTTGACATCAGATAATTTAATGCCAGACTCTAACCCCATGTAAGCTAATGCTTTTTCAGCAGAAGCTCGTTCAACAGGGTCTGCAAATGACTCAGGAGCAGGGATCGGCTGGTTGATGGCAATCACCTGCCCAGGGTTGGTTCCCCAAGTGACTTGTGGCGCGATGCTACTTGCTTGAATAGTGATGACTTTATCAAATTGTGCATCATCATCCGTTTTTAATGTTTTCCAATAAGCAACCGCATCGTCCCATTGTTGGCCTTTAGGTGCAAATTGGCGACCTTTCATATAGGCAAAAGTGGTTTCATCCGGTGCGATAATTCCCGCTTTCGCGCCTAATTCAATTGCCATGTTGCATACCGTCATGCGGCCTTCCATGCTTAAGTTTTCGATAGCTTCACCACAAAACTCAACAATATAGCCAGTACCGCCTGCGCTGCCCGTTGTACCGATAATCGCTAAAACGATATCTTTTGCAGTAATACCTGCTGGAGCTTTGCCTACGACTTCAATTTTCATTGTTTTAGCGCGTGCTTGTTTCAGCGTTTGAGTCGCCATCACGTGCTCAACCTCAGATGTTCCGATACCAAAGGCTAATGAGCCAAATGCACCGTGTGTTGCGGTGTGGGAGTCTCCACATACAATGGTCATACCGGGTAAAGTAATACCTTGCTCAGGCCCCATCACATGGACAATACCTTGGTATGGGTGATTCAAATCATATAAAGTTACGCCAAACTCTTTACAGTTTTTCATCAACTCTTGCATTTGAATACGAGCCATATCGCCACACGCATTAATATCTTTGGTTTGCGTTGATACGTTGTGATCCATTGTGGCAAAAGTTTTACTTGGTTGATGTAAAGGACGTTTCTTAGTTCTCAAACCATCAAACGCTTGAGGTGATGTCACTTCATGTACCAAATGGCGATCGATATAAATCAAAGGGATTTCATTTTCGACCTCACGGACAACGTGGGCATCATACAATTTTTGATATAAAGTCTTGGCCATGTTAAACCCCTTCTGCAATATAACGAGCAATAATATCGCCCATTTCACTGGTACTTATTGACTGACCTGCACCTGCTAAGTCTGATGTTCTAAAACCTTCTTCTAAGGCCTTATTGACCGCACGCTCGATTGCATCTGCTGCATCGGCTTGGTCTAAGCTAAATCTTAGCAACATGGAAGCAGATAAAATTTGTGCAATTGGGTTGGCAATATTTTTTCCAGCAATATCTGGAGCAGAGCCTCCCGCAGGTTCATACAAACCAAATCCAACTTCATTTAAGCTCGCAGAAGGTAACATGCCCATGGAACCGGTGATCATCGCACATTCATCAGAAATGATATCGCCGAACAAGTTAGAACATAACACCACATCAAACTGTGATGGGGATTTGATCATTTGCATGGCTGCGTTATCGATATACATATGGCTGACTTCAACATCTGGATATTCTTTTGCGATTTGATTGACCACTTCACGCCATAAGACCGAGCTTTGTAACACGTTTGCTTTGTCGATTGATGTGACTTTGTTATTACGTTTGCGGGCTGATTCAAAAGCAATACGTGCGATACGCTCGATTTCATAGCGGTGATAAACTTCAGTATCAAATGCGTATTCTTCTTGGCCTTCACCTTTGCGGCCTTTTGGTTGACCGAAGTAAATCCCACCTGTTAATTCACGCACACAAAGAATATCAAAGCCTTGAGCTGCGATGTCTGCACGTAATGGGCAAAATGCTTCTAATGCTTGATATAAGCGAGCAGGGCGTAAATTACTGAATAATTTAAAATGCTTGCGTAAAGGCAATAATGCACCACGTTCAGGCTGGCTATCAGGTGGCAAGTGTTCCCATTTCGGCCCACCGACAGAACCAAATAAGACAGCGTCAGCTTCCTCACAACCTTTTACTGTGGCCTGTGGTAATGGCTCACCGTGCTTGTCGATTGCCGCACCGCCAACATCATATTCAGTGGTGTTGATTGTTATTGCAAAACGTTTGCTGATAGCAGCTAAAACCTTGTGAGCTTGCGCCATCACTTCTGGACCGATGCCATCTCCCGGTAATACGGCAATTTTATAACTAGACATTGTTAAACAGCTTCCTTCGTGTTTGATTGTGATTCTTGATTTATTTTTTGTTTTTCTTTTTCAACTTGCTCTGAGCGCCAAATGCTATTCAACACATGCACCATGGCTTTTGCTGAAGATTCAACGATATCTGTCGCTAACCCCATCCCGTGGAACTTACGGTTATGGCATTCAACCACGATATCTACTTGGCCTAATGCATTTTCGCCGTGGCCTTTAGCTGACAACTGATAAGAGACTAACTTCATAGGGAATTGTGTAATGTTGCTGATAGCTTGGTAAATCGCATCAACGGGGCCATTACCGGTTGCAGCTTCAGATTTCACTTCATCACCACACTGCATTTTGACTGTTGCTGTCGCAACAATACTAGAGCCTGATTGCGTACTGAAATAGTCCATTACGAAGTGGTCAGTTTCATCTTGTTGTTTAGTAAAGAAAGCCAAGGCTTCTAAGTCATAGTCAAACACTTGACCTTTTTTATCGGCTAAATTCAAAAATGCAGTATATAATTCATCCAATTTGAAGTCTTTACCTTCGTGATACCCCATTTCCTCCATACGGTGCTTAACAGCGGCACGGCCTGAGCGTGAGGTTAAATTCAGTTGTTGTTCTTTTAAGCCAATGGACTCAGGCGTCATGATTTCATAGGTTTCGCGGTTTTTCAGTACGCCATCTTGGTGAATTCCTGATGAGTGAGCAAATGCGTTGCTGCCGACAACCGCTTTATTCGCTGGAATTGGTGTATTACATAATTGGCTAACTAATTGGCTGGTCCGGTAAATTTCTTTGTGATTAATATTGGTATGCACATTTAACATTTGCTCGCGCAATTTAATTGCCATAATCACTTCTTCTAATGCCGTGTTGCCAGCGCGTTCACCTAAGCCATTAATTGTCCCTTCTACTTGGCGGGCACCGGCTTGCACGGCACTGATTGAGTTAGCAACCGACATCCCTAAATCATCATGGCAATGAACAGAAATAACGGCTTTATCGATATTTGGCACACGGTTATACAAATCAGTGATAATTCCACCAAATTGGTAAGGCGTTGTATAACCTACAGTATCTGGGATATTAATGGTGGTGGCTCCCGCATTTATAGCTGTTTCTACAATGCGGCACAAATTGTCAGGGTCAGTACGGCCAGCGTCTTCACAGGAGAATTCAACGTCGTCGGTATAGCGTCTAGCGCGCTTGATGGAATTGATTGCCATATCCATTACGCCATCAAAGGATTTATTTAATTTTTTCTCCATATGCAAATTGGAGGTGGCTAAGAAAATATGGATACGAAAGGCTTCGGCAACCTTTAATGACTCGGCTGCAACATCAATATCATTTTCAATACAACGTGCTAATGCACAAATTCGGCTATTTTTGATTTCTCTGGCAATGGTTTGAACGGACTCGAAGTCACCTGGTGAAGAGACTGGGAAACCGGCTTCAATGATATCAACGCCTAAACGTTCTAACGCAAAGGCGATTTGTAATTTTTCTTTGACTGATAAACTAGCCTGTAATGCCTGCTCACCGTCGCGTAAGGTGGTATCAAAGATAATGACTTGGTTGCTCATATTGTGTTCCTCATATCGAATTTTGTTTTTACTGAGTGTTATGTTCTTCCAAAGCCGCAGGCATAAAAAAACCCGCGGTTGCGCGGGTTCTTAATGTTTGTGGACAGTTTGTTTCTATTTTTCGTCCATAAGCATACCGCGCAAATTTAATGCGAGTAGTAGTAGGCTTAGTAGGCGAATAGAAAATGTCATTGCAACCGTCTCTCTTGAGTATCTTAATTAAACTGTATTTATTGATACGTTATCTTAAAGTTAATGTCAATCATAGATTTTTAGCATATTTTTACTAATCATGAATTATGGCTTTTAGTTGGTGGTTGTTGCTATTTTTTTGGTGTAACTCTTCTGTTTTGTCTGGATTTTTATGTAATTATAAGGGTAAAATTCTTTAATCAGGCATTGTCTAAGTATTGGTTTGGTTTAATGTGTTGAATTTTATAATGTTTTTCTATTTTCCTATGAGTTAAAGTTCAACGCAAGGAATGAATCACCTACACCAATGCTTTTTAATTAAGTTAATTATCTAATAAATGAGTATTTAAAAAATAATCTGATAATGAGGATATTTATTGATTCTAAATACGATTTATTATGATTTCTTGCAAAAATTGCTTTATTATTTTTACGGTGAGTGATTGCAAGTCTAATTAGTAGTTATCACTCATTATTTTGATGAATATTTACGTTTTATGATGATATTTATACTGCAAGTTTAATTAATAGGTTAAGTAATATAAACGTCGTTTTAATAAATGCAGGGAAAGCGAAATAGCTTATTATCTATAAGTTGTTTTAAGAATAATATTTAATGAATTTATATATTCGTCGGTTTCTTTAGATGAATGACTCTTTTCGTTAATGAAAAATGATAAATATATTAGTGGAGTAAAAAATGACTGATTTTGATACAATTTCAACAGCTAAAAAAGATAGTAGCGATATTCATTTACGTAATGTTGATCTTAACCTATTAACGGTTTTTGACGTGGTTATGCAGATGCAAAACGTGACAAAAGCTGCGCAAGTTCTAGGGATGTCTCAGCCTGCAGTAAGTAATGCAGTTTCACGTTTAAAATCAATGTTTAATGACGAGTTATTTGTGCGGTATGGGCGTGGTATTCAGCCGACATCGCGTGCTAAACAATTATTTGGGCCTATTAGGCAAGCATTACAATTAGTTCATAATGAATTACCTAGCGCAGGTTTTAACCCACAAAATAGTGATCGGGTATTTAATTTATCTATCTGTTCACCGTTAGATATTCGCCTAGCTGCTATTATTGTCGAAAAATTTAAGGTAGTTTCGCCTAATATTAATATAATCATTCATTCTTTTATGGGTGATAAAATTGCTCATCAATTAAAATACCAAGAAATGGATTTCTTCCTTGGCTATAATCAATTAGAAAAGACGGAATTTCAACATCAGGTTTTATTTGATGACGAATTGGTATTAGTGGTGGCAAATCATCATCCACGTATTGGTAATTCAATTTCTGAAACTGAACTAAATAATGAACGCCACGCTATTATGTCAATGGATAACATGGGGTCATTTAGTAAACCTTATTATAATAATACTGAGTTATCGCATACGGTTAGTTATCAAGGGACTGACTTAAATAGTGTATTGAGTATTGTTGCTCAAACTGATCTCGTGGCTATTGTGCCAAAATGGTTAGTTAATCATCACGTTGGGCAACTTAAATTACGTACGTTAACGTTACCTTGGCTTAAGGATACACTGCCTTGTTACTTAACTTGGCATGAATCAACGGTTAGGGATAAAGGCCATCAATGGATGAAGTCTCAATTCAATCAATTGATTGAGGAACTCTCTGAACAGCCTGTTGCGGCATAACACGCCTATTTAAAATATTAGAGGTTGTAGGCTATCTCGAACTGATGAGAAAGAAATAGCTCATTTTGTTAAGGGACAATAACAAATGAAATTGTCCCTTAAGGCCAACAACCTCTATATTTCTGCAAACGTGCTTATAACAAAATATACATGCCAACAAGCATGATTAACTCATTATCGTAGGTGCTATGGTGAGTTTTGTAGCAGACATAACATTTGCAAAAAATTTACATATAAATGCTTTTCACGCATCTCTTTAGTCGATACACTGCGAATATTCAGCTAACACTTGTAAGCTGAAATAATAAGAATGGTTAAGTGCTTGTGAATGTGCCGAGTAGCTTATATCGATAATGACTTATAGGGAATAAACTTTGATTACTGAAAATCTATATCCATACCACTTGGTTAATCGCTTACGTAGCAGGGTTACTGCACAAGAATCAGCGAACCGGATAGCTTTCAGTCAATGGGATAACGGGCAACGTAGCTCATTAACGTGGGGGGAGGTTGGCGATCGCACTTCAGCAATTTCTCGACACCTCTTAGCATTAAACGTTATCGCACAAGAAAATATTGGGTTATTTGCCCACAACAGTATGAATTGGTCATTAGTGGATTTTGCCGCGTTACAAATTAGGGCGGTCACGGTGCCACTTTATGCGACTAGCAGTGTCGAGCAAGCTGCGTATATTATTAACGACGCAAATATTAAAGTGTTATTTGTTGGGGAAGAGGCGCAATATCAAGTTGCATGCCAGTTACCCGCTCTTTGCCCTCAATTAACCACGATTGTTGTGATGAATGACAATGTTAAGTTGGCTGATATTTCAATCAATACCATGCATTTATCCACGTTTATGGCGCAATCACAAACCGCATACCAAGCAGAACTGGATGAACGCATCGCTGCGCATAATCTCAGTGATTTATTTACCATCATCTATACATCAGGTACTACCGGAGAACCCAAAGGCGTTATGTTGGATTACTACAACATGGCTGCGCAGCTGTATCTCCATGACGAACGATTACAACTCACCGCTGATGATGTTTCTTTAAGTTTTTTACCACTTTCACATGTTTTTGAACGTGCGTGGAGCTTTTACGTTATGCACGTTGGAGCACTAAACGTTTATTTAACGGATACCAATCAGGTTCGGGAAGCATTAGCTGAGGTAAAACCGACAGTAATGTGTGCGGTTCCACGTTTTTATGAAAAAGTTTATTCAGCAATACACAGTAAAGTGGCAAAAGCACCTTTAGTACGTAGGGCACTATTTCGCTGTGCATTATCCCTTGGCAGAAGCCGAGTGAAAGCCTTAGCAAAAGGCCGCAAACCCTCTTTTATTAACCGCGCTATTTTCCCGATGGTCGACAAACTGGTCCTCAATAAAATTCGTGAAGGGTTAGGGGGGCGAATTCGGTTCATGCCAGCTGCAGGTGCCCGTCTTGATGACGATGTGATTGCATTTTTCCTTTCTGCAGGGGTAAACATTAAATACGGCTATGGTATGTCAGAAACCTGTGCCACGGTATCTTGCTGGGAAGAAGGGAAATACCCATTAGGCTCGATTGGTACACCACTATCTTCTGTTTCAGTGCGTATTGGTAAAGACGATGAAATACAAGTAAAAGGGCCGGTGGTTATGAAAGGCTATTACAACCGCCCGATTGAAACCTTAGATACATTTACAGCGGATGGCTGGTTAAAAACAGGTGATGCAGGGAAAATTGACGAACAAGGTAATTTATATATTACAGATAGACTAAAAGATTTAATGAAAACGTCTAATGGAAAATATATTGCACCGCAGATGATTGAAGGCGTATTAGGGCAAGACAAGTTTATTGAACACATCGCAGTCATTGCCGATGCTCGTAAGTTTGTTTCAGCGCTTATTGTGCCTTGCTATGACAGCTTAGAAGAATATGCCCATTCAATAAACCTGAAATATCGAGATCGTTTAGAACTCTTAAAAGACTCGAATATTGTGGCATTATTCGAAAGTCGCTTAAAAGATTTACAAAAGAATATCGAAAATTTCCATCAAGTTAAGCGTTTTACATTGCTACCAACCACATTTTCAATGGAAAAAGGTGAATTAACGCCGACTTTAAAGCTACGTCGTAAAATCATTTCTGAGCGCTATCAATTAGAAATTGAATCGATGTACAAAGAATGATTTACCATTTAATTATCTGGCTTACCTGTATTATAGGTAAGTCAGGTCTTGTTTTTGTTCTGTTCTTATTTATTCATTCAAATAATAGCTCAATATTAAAAATTGTAACGGTTCCAACTAATTAAAGTTGCACTGTTTTTTCATTCATGCCAGTCATTTTTCCTTCTATTATTTTCATACGCAGTCAATTTATCTATCAAATTCCCATGTTCAAGATGATGTGAAAGTTTCGTGATCCTTGCACTGAAATGGTGTTTGCTTCGTTTCAGCCGGAGAGATATGTTAATAGTACGAATTTCACTATTTAAATGATAAAAATAAAGAGGTAGAGCATACCTCTTCACTTGCAAATAATGTCTGGGGGCAAACTCATGGAGATGTTGTCGGGAGCGGAAATGGTCGTCAAATCGTTGATTGACCAAGGAGTAAAGCACGTGTTTGGTTATCCAGGCGGTGCCGTATTGGATATTTATGATGCACTTCATACTGTTGGCGGGGTAGAACACATATTAGTGCGTCATGAACAGGCTGCGGTGCATATGGCTGATGGTTATGCACGTTCAACAGGAGATGTTGGGGTCGTGTTAGTGACATCGGGGCCAGGGGCAACGAATGCGATTACGGGTATTGCGACAGCTTATATGGATTCAGTACCGATGGTGGTGTTATCGGGGCAGGTTGCCAGTTCGCTAATTGGTAATGATGCGTTTCAAGAATGCGACATGGTTGGGATTTCAAGGCCAATAGTAAAGCACAGTTTTTTAATTAAAAGCGCAGAAGAAATTCCTGAAACCATCAAGAAAGCTTTTTATATTGCGGCAAGTGGGCGTCCTGGGCCTGTAGTTATTGATTTCCCTAAAGACACCGTTAACCCTGCCTTGAAGTTTGCTTATCGTTATCCAGAAAATGTTTCTTTGCGTTCTTATAACCCAACGCTGCAAGGCCACAAAGGTCAAATCAAAAAAGCGTTAACTAAATTGGTTTCGGCAAAAAAACCGGTTTTTTATATTGGCGGGGGAGCGATTAACGCGAATTGCTCTGCTGAACTTATTGAGTTGGCAGAAAAACTACAATTACCAGTAGTATCAACCTTAATGGGGTTAGGAGCTTTCCCAGAAACTCACAAGCAGTCTGTCGGGATGCTTGGAATGCATGGAACCTATGAAGCTAATAAGGTTATGCATAACTCAGATGTGATTTTTGCTGTTGGTGTTCGTTTTGATGATAGAACAACGAACAACTTAGAAAAATACTGCCCAAATGCGACTGTTATCCAAATTGATGTTGACCCAACGTCTATCTCAAAAACGGTTAATGCGGACATCCCAATCGTGGGTGATGCGAAACTTACATTAAAGCAAATGTTAGGTCAGTTAGACCAGGCTTCAGCAAAACAAGATAACCAAGCGCTCACTGCATGGTGGAAAGAAATTGAACAGTGGCGTAGTAAACAATGTTTACGTTACGAAACCAGCCCAACAAAAGTTAAGCCACAACAAGCTATTGAAATGATTTACCGTTTAACGAAAGGTGAAGCGTATGTGACATCTGACGTCGGGCAGCACCAAATGTTTGCCGCATTATATTATCCCTTTGATAAACCTCGTCATTGGATAAATTCTGGAGGTCTTGGCACGATGGGCTTTGGTTTACCTGCTGCATTAGGGGTGAAATTAGCGCATCCAAAATCGACAGTTGTTTGTGTGACCGGAGACGGCAGTATCCAAATGAACATTCAGGAGCTTTCAACAGCCCTGCAATATGGTTTACCGGTTTTAGTACTCAACTTAAACAATGGTTTCTTAGGCATGGTAAAACAATGGCAAGATATGATTTATCAAGGCCGCCATTCGCAATCCTACATGCAATCATTGCCTGATTTCATCAAGTTAGCGCAAGCTTATGGCCACGTTGGTATTTCGATAACAACACCTGATGAGCTGGAAGAAAAACTAAAACAAGCCCTTGTTGAAGTAAATGAAAATCAGCGATTAGTCTTCGTTGACGTAAATATTGATGAAACTGAGCACGTTTATCCAATGCAGATCCGTGGCGGCGCAATGGATGAAATGTGGTTGAGCAAAACAGAGAGGACCTGATCATGCGTCGTATTTTATCCGTTTTATTAGAAAATGAATCAGGTGCTTTGTCCCGTGTCATAGGTCTGTTCTCTCAGCGTGGTTATAATATTGAAAGTTTGACCGTGGCGCCAACGGACGATCCAACATTGTCACGTATGACTATCCAAACTAAAGGGGATGCAAAAGTTCTTGAGCAAATTGAGAAACAATTGCATAAATTGGTTGATGTGCTGCGTGTCAGTGAGCTGACGGCGTCAGCACATATTGAACGTGAAATCATGTTAGTGAAGCTACAGGCCTCTGGATATGGGCGTGATGAAGTGAAGCGCTGTGCGGATATTTTCCGTGGACAAATTGTTGATGTAACCCCAACGCTTTATACCGTTCAGCTAGCGGGAACAAGCGAAAAACTGGATGCTTTTATCGAATCAGTGCGTGGTGTTGCTGAAATTGTTGAAGTTGTACGCTCAGGGATTGTCGGAGTTTCACGCGGTGATAAAATTATGCGATGAAAAATTTATCTTCCGAAGGTAGAATAATCGCGTTTAAGGCCCCGAATGATTCGGGGCTATTCCCAAAATTGTAAAGAGGTTAACGTGAAACTGGATGAGATAGCCCGTCTAGCGGGTGTTTCCCGCACAACGGCTAGTTATGTGATCAACGGCAAGGCCAAGCAGTATCGAGTCAGCGATAAAACTGTAGAAAAAGTGATGGCAGTCGTCAGAGAGCACAATTACCATCCAAATGCAGTTGCTGCGGGGCTACGAGCAGGGCGTACCCGTTCTATAGGGTTAGTGATCCCAGACTTGGAAAATACCAGCTATACCCGTATAGCAAATTACCTTGAAAGGCAGGCGCGTCAACGTGGTTATCAACTACTAATAGCATGCTCAGAAGACCAACCTGACAATGAAATTCGTTGTGTTGAGCACCTTTTGCAACGACAAGTTGACGCCATTATTGTTTCGACAGCTTTACCGCCGGAACACCCGTTTTATCAGCGTTGGGCGAACCGTTCTTTACCGATTATCGCACTTGATAGAGCCCTTGAAAAAGAGCATTTTATTAGTGTCGTTGGTGATGACCAAGAAGATGCTTTCATGATTTCAGCAGAACTACGCAAGTTTAATGCTGAATCCGTATTGTATTTGGGGGCGTTACCTGAGCTGTCTGTCAGCTATTTACGCGAGCAAGGTTTCCGTAAAGCATGGAATGAAGACCCGCGCAAGATTGATTATCTGTATGCAAATAGCTATGAACGCGATTCAGCAGCAGAGGTTTTTGCACATTGGCTTGATAGCGGTAACGAGATGCCTGACGCGTTATTTACAACATCATTTTCCTTACTACAAGGTGTATTAGATGTTGCGTTGAAACGTAGTGGTCGTTTACCTGAGCACATGGTCATTGCCACATTTGGTGATAATGAGTTATTAGATTTTCTCGAGTGCCCAGTGCTTTCCCTTGCACAACGCCATAGGGATATCGCTGAACGTATTTTAGAATTAGTACTTGCCAGCCTTGATGAAAAGCAAAAACCAGAACCTGGTATTACTCGTATTCGCCGTGATTTATGCCGTCGTGGAAGTTTAGGTCGTAAGCAGTAGTAAAATAGACTTAACTTTAATCGAACAGTGAATATTTACACGATAATGAGTGATGTTGGTCACAATAATGAGTAATATAACGGCCCCTATCTTGTAGGGGCTTTTTTTTTATAAGCTAAAAGTAGGTAAATATTTAACTTTAGGATTTATCTTAAGATATTTATTGCTGATTTTAAAATGAAAGCTAAATCGGATGATTAAATTAATATAAATTTATTGTAGATGTATTACTGATTTGTGCGATAAATATTTAAAATTAAATACTGTTTATTAAAACAGTTATTTATTATGTTGATATTTAATGGTTTTATTTTTCTTTCGGGGTGTTTTTACCATTATTAGATATTAATGATTATTTGGGGACTCAATAAAAGTAAATAACTGGTACAAGATATACTGATTAAAAATGAGACTTAAGTTGAATTTATAATGATTTGTATGATTTTGCAGCAATCTAGAGTGATCTCGCTTATTTAAGTTGCACTTTATAAAATATATTAATTATATCAACTTGTTATTTCGCATTTTCTTTCCAAGTCATATTTTACCTACCCTTATTTTTTCTGAATTGTTCTGTAAATAAAGCTAAAGCTGAGTGCGACTGGCTTGACAACGTTTTCATACCATTCGTAAACTTTATATGTGGTGAATTGTGGGGTAAAGTGGGTGGCTTGGAAATAAAAGGGGTTTAATCGGGTATGTTTCGTGGGGCAACACTGGTTAATCTCGACAGCAAAGGGCGTCTAACCGTGCCGACTCGTTATCGAGGAATGCTGAACGAGGAATCGAAAGGGCAAATGGTTTGTACCATTGACCTTCACCAGCCATGTCTGCTGCTTTATACCTTACCTGAGTGGGAGATTATCGAAGAAAAGCTTTCTCGGTTATCGACGATGAACCCTGCTGAACGACGCGTGCAACGGCTGTTATTGGGCCATGCAAGTGAATGCCAAATGGACAACGCGGGGCGTCTTTTGTTAGCCAGTACATTGCGTCAACACGCAGGGCTAACCAAAGAGGTCATGTTGGTTGGCCAGATTAATAAATTTGAACTTTGGGATGAACAAACTTGGTATCAGCAAGTGGAAGATGATATTGCCGCTGAGCGCCTTACCAATGAACCACTTTCAGCCCGCTTACAGGATTTGTCACTTTAATAATGACGCAACAGCAATTTAAACACGTAACAGTATTACTGGATGAAGCCGTTAATGGCTTAAACATTAAACCTAACGGTATCTACATTGATGGCACATTTGGTCGTGGTGGTCATTCAAGGTTGATATTAAGTCAGCTTGGCGAAAATGGTCGTTTAATCGCCATAGACCGTGACCCAGAGGCAATAAAAGCGGCTCAAACTATTGATGACCCTCGTTTTATGATTAAACATGGCCCATTTTCTGCGATTGCAGAGTATGTCGAAGAAGAAGGGTTGGTCGGGCAAATTGATGGCGTACTGCTGGATTTAGGCGTTTCTTCACCCCAGTTAGATGACCCTGAACGCGGTTTTTCCTTTATGCGTGACGGGCCGTTAGATATGAGGATGGACCCAACCAAAGGGCAATCTGCACAGCAATGGTTGATGGACGCAGAAGCGGATGACATAGCTTGGGTTTTAAAAACTTTTGGTGAAGAGCGTTTTGCGAAACGAATTGCGAGAGCGATTGTTGAGCGTAATCATAACCCGGAAGAAGAACCGTTAACACGCACACGGCATCTTGCTGAATTAATTGCAAAAGTTAGCCCAATGAAAGACCGACATAAGCACCCAGCGACGCGTAGCTTCCAAGCCATTCGAATTTATATCAACAGTGAATTGGAAGAAATAGAAAAAGCGTTAGAAGGCGCAATGAACGTTTTAGCACCTCAAGGGCGTTTATCAGTTATCAGTTTCCATTCGTTGGAAGACAGGTTAGTAAAACGGTTTATTCGCAAAAATAGTAAAGGTCCATCGGTGCCAGCAGGTATTCCTCTAACTGAAGCGCAGATTAAAGAGTTAGGTGCAGCGCAGTTACGTGACCTAGGTAAGATGAAACCTTCGGAAAACGAAATTGATGAAAATCCACGCGCACGTAGTTCCGTGTTGCGGTTTGCTGAGAAGGCGGCGGAATAATGGTTCCAGAAAGGCACAGCCTAGCTCGCGTCATTGGGCGTGATTTATTTCGTTATGGCATCGTTCCTTTGATTTTATTAGTGGCAATTATTATCAGTGCTGTTTTTGTGGTAACAACGGCACATGAAACGCGTTTACTAACGGCCGCAAAAGATAAGTTGTATGAAGAAAAAGACTTGTTAGATATCGAATGGCGTAATTTGATCCTTGAAGAAAACGCCCTTGCGAGCCATAGCCGAATAGAACGTTTATCGGTTGAAAAATTACAGATGGTGCAAGTTGAACCATCACAAGAAAAAATTATTGTTTCTAAGCAATAAAAAGGTTCCTAATGAAAGCACCAAAAACAGCGAAAAATAAGAAACAAGAAGAGAGTACCAGCTTTGTCCGCTGGCGCTTTATTTTGCTGTGCGGATGCATTGTCTTAGCGTTAGCAGGGTTGCTAACGCGGGTGGCTTATCTGCAAATTATTGCGCCAGAGAAACTGGTGAAAGAAGGCGATATGCGCTCTTTACGAGTGCAAGAAGTTGCGACATCACGAGGTATGATTAGCGACCGAGAAGGGCGGCAACTTGCCGTGAGTGTGCCAGTCAATGCGATCTGGGCAGACCCCAAAGAGGTATTTGAAAAAGGGGGAATAAGCAATGACGAACACTGGAAAGCACTGGCAGACGCACTTGAAATTCCATTAGAACAAATTACGAGCAAAATATCGGCCAATCCAAGAGGCCGTTTTGTGTATTTAGCGCGCCAAGTTAACCCATCTATTGGTGATTACGTTAAAAAATTAAAAATACCGGGTATTTACTTACGCAAAGAATCTCGTCGTTATTACCCATCAGGCCCAGTTACCGCTCACTTACTGGGGGTAACAAACATTGATGGTGAAGGGATTGAAGGCGTCGAAAAAAGCTTTGACCGTTGGTTAAAAGGTGCGCCGGGTGAACGTACAGTCCGTAAAGACCGTAATGGGCGAGTGATTGAAACCATTTCGTCTATTGACAGCCAAGCTGCGCATAATCTGACATTAAGTATTGATGAACGTATTCAATCCATTGTTTACCGTGAATTAACACGTGGCGTGCAGGAAAATAAAGCGGAATCGGGTGTGGCAATTTTAGTTGATGTTCATACCGGTGAAATTTTAGCAATGGCGAATAGCCCATCCTATAACCCAAATAACTTAACGGGTACATCAATGGATGCGATGCGTAACCGCGCCATTACGGATATTTTTGAGCCGGGCTCAACAGTAAAACCTATGGTGGTAATGAGTGCGCTACATAACAAAATTATTAAAGAAAACTCAGTAATTAATACTTATCCGTATCGTATTAGTGGTCATGAGATCAAAGACGTAGCACGATACGCTGAGCTAACTATTACTGGGATTTTACAGAAGTCGAGTAACGTAGGTGTTTCAAAACTTGCGTTAGCGATGCCTGCCACTGAGCTGGTGGATGTGTATAGCCGCTTTGGGTTTGGCAAGCCGACTAATCTGGGGTTAGTCGGGGAAAGTAGTGGCATCTTTCCAAGTAAAAAAACACGGTGGTCTGATTTAGAAAGGGCCACCTTTTCTTTTGGCTACGGGCAAATGGTAACACCGTTACAGTTAGCGCGAGCCTATGCAACGATAGGGAGTTTCGGTATTTACCGGCCTCTATCAATCACTAAAGTTGACCCTCCCGTGCCAGGGACGCGTGTTTTTCCTGAGCCAATTATGCGTACTGTGGTGCATATGATGGAGAGTGTAGCTCTACCCGGCGGTGGGGGAGCTCGAGCAGCCATTAAAGGCTATCGCATTGCCATTAAAACCGGTACAGCAAAAAAAGTGGGCCCTGAAGGGCGCTATGTTAATAAATATTTAGCTTATGCCGCAGGTGTTGCGCCTGCGAGTAATCCACGCTATGCGTTAGTTGTGCTTATCAATGAGCCAAGTGCAGGTAAATACTATGGTGGTGCGGTTTCTGCCCCCGTATTTGGCTCAATCATGGGTGGGGTCTTGCGGTTGATGAACGTTGAACCCGACGCATTGCAACCAAACGAACAAAATGAAATCGTAAATAGTCAAAAAGAGGTTAAAAGTGGCAGATCGTAATCTTTGTGATCTACTCTCACCCTTTGGTGTGAGCACAACTCCAATCTCACTGCGTGAGATGACGCTAGACAGTCGAAAGGCTGCCGCGGGCGATCTGTTTATTGCAATAAAAGGTCATCAATCGGATGGGCGACACTATATTCCTCAAGCGATTGCTCAAGGGGTTTCCGCTGTAATAGCAGAGGCGGAAGGTGAAGCCGTTGAAGGCGAAATTCGTTTCGTTCATGGCGTACCTGTTATTTATTTGAATGACCTGAATAACCGTTTATCTGCACTGGCCGGTGAGTTTTACCACCAACCTTCTGCAAAAATGAAACTCGTTGGTGTAACGGGGACTAACGGTAAAACCACCACCACACAATTAATTGCTCAATGGGCTCAAGGGCTAGGGGAAACCAGTGCAGTAATGGGAACCGTGGGTAATGGCCTATTAGGCCATGTGTCACCAAGCGAAAATACCACGGGCTCTGCGGTAGATATTCAACTTGAATTGACCCAGTTATTGAACCAAAAAGCAACATTAACAGCGATGGAAGTTTCTTCCCATGGATTAGTACAAGGCCGTGTCGCAGACTTACAGTTCGATGCCGCTGTGTTCACTAATTTAAGCCGTGATCACCTTGATTATCACGGCGATATGGAAAGCTATGAAGCCGCTAAATGGCTATTGTTTTCCACACATAATACAAAATCGCAAATTATCAATGCGGATGATGCGATTGGTTTGAAGTGGCTGCAGCGTTTACCACAAGCGTGCGCGGTGACCATGGAAAACAAAATTCCTCAAGATTGGCAAGGCCCATGGTTAAAAGCAACGGAAGTTGAATACCACGACAAAGGCGCCACTATCCATTTTGAATCCTCGTGGGGAAATGGTGACTTTGAAAGCCCATTGATGGGAGCATTTAATGTCAGCAACTTATTAGTGGCAATGGCAACTTTGCTGATGATGGATTATCCGTTAAACAAACTGCTGGCTGCTACATCTTCATTGTCACCAGTTTGCGGCCGTATGGAAGTGTTTAGTGCACCGAATAAACCGACAGTTGTTGTTGATTATGCGCATACTCCTGATGCCTTAGAAAAAGCCTTAGCGGCAGCACGCTTACATTGCAAAGGGCAATTATGGTGTGTATTTGGTTGCGGTGGTGACCGTGACAAAGGTAAGCGCCCTCTGATGGGAGCCGCAGCAGAAGAATATGCAGATAAAATCGTGATCACAGATGACAACCCGCGCAGCGAAGACCCTATCGATATTATTAATGACATCATGGCTGGACTATTAGATTCCAGCCGTGCCTTGGCCATTCCAGGTCGTCCAGAAGCAGTGACAAACACCATTTTGCAGGCATCTCCTGATGATGTGATTGTGATTGCAGGCAAAGGTCATGAAGATTATCAAATTATTGGTCAGCGCAAGCTAGATTACTCCGACCGTTTAACGGTGGCTCGTTTGTTGGGGGTAATCGCATGATCTCTTTAACACTCGCTCAGCTGGCACAGATTACCCAAGGGCAGATTGAGTCTGCTCCAGATACCAATGTTTTGATTAGCACTGTTAGTACTGATAGCCGTAAAATTGCTGAAAATTGCCTATTTATTGCCTTAAAAGGTGAACGCTTCGACGCCCATGATTTCGCACAACAAGTGGTGGTTACGGGAGCTAAAGCGTTACTTATTGAGCGCAAGCTGAATGTAGATTGCCCACAAGTTATCGTGAAAGACTCGCGTATTGCGATGGGCCAATTGGCTGCATGGGTTCGTCAGCAGAGCAGAGCTCGAATCGTTGGCTTGACGGGGTCTTCGGGCAAAACATCTGTTAAAGAAATGACAGCATCTATTTTATCTGAGCGCGGTAAAACCTTATATACCGCCGGTAATTTAAACAACGATATTGGTGTGCCTTTGACACTATTTCGTTTAACAAATGATGATGAATTCGCTGTGATAGAAATGGGTGCTAATCACCCTAATGAAATCGCCTACACAACCAATATTGTTAAACCAGAAGCGGCGTTAGTTAACAATTTATTTGCTGCGCACTTAGCGGGCTTTGGTTCACCAGAAGGGGTTGCGACAGCCAAAGGTGAAATTTATCAAGGTGTTCCAGAAGAAGGAACCGCAATTGTTAACCTTGATAGCTACAGTGAAAAATGGCAGTTTCAGCCACGCCAAACTGTTTGGTATTACTCGCTAACTTCACAAGCAAAAGCGGATTTCTATCCTTCTGATATTCAAGTGAAACAGCTAACAACAGATTTTGTGTTACATACCCCTGTTGGTAGTGTCGATATCACCTTGCCATTACCAGGGTGGCATAACATTGCTAATGTGTTAGCGGCAAGTGCATTGGCGATTTCTGTCGGCGCTAGCCTAGAAGATATCAAAAACGGCATAGCAAAAACGCAAGCGGTACCTGGGCGTTTATACCCTGTGCGCTTGAGTGAACACAAAGTGGTATTAGATGACACTTATAACGCCAATGATGGCTCGATGATCGCAGCAATTCAGGTCCTCGAAAAAATGCCGGGTTACCGCATCTTAGTGGTAGGGGATATGGGGGAACTGGGTGATTATGCCGAAGATTGCCACCAACGTGTAGGTGTTGCCGCTAAGCAGGCGGGTTTAGATAAGGTATTCAGTGTTGGTCAGTTAAGTGAGTTGATCAGCCAATTTAGTGAGTGTGGTGAGCACTTCACAGTGAAAGCAGATTTATTAACCCGACTAATTCCGCTAGCGCAGCAGAAGGACGTTGTTTCTATTTTAGTTAAAGGTTCACGCAGCTCCGCGATGGAAGATGTTGTGAATGCATTGAAGGAGTGCTTCGAATGTTAGTCTGGCTTGCCGAAATGTTAGTCCACAAGTTTTCTGTTCTGAACGTCTTTTCTTATTTGACGTTCAGGGCCATTGTCGGTTTGCTGACGGCACTCGCCATTGCTCTGTGGATGGGGCCTCATTTAATTGCTTACCTGCAGAAAATGCAAATTGGTCAAGTCGTTCGTAACGAAGGCCCTGAGTCTCACTTTAGTAAGCGTGGAACCCCAACCATGGGCGGGTTATTGATTTTATTTTCAATTACCGTTTCAACATTGTTATGGGCTCGATTAGACAACCCTTACGTTTGGTGTGTACTACTCGTGCTAGTCGGGTATGGCATTGTCGGTTTTGTTGACGACTATCGGAAAGTGGTTCGTAAAGACACTCGTGGCTTAATCGCGCGTTGGAAATATTTCTGGCAATCCGTGATTGCGTTAATTGTTGCCTTTTCCATGTACGCGATTGGTAAAGATACCCCAGCAACTCAGTTAGTTGTACCATTTTTCAAAGACGTAATGCCACAACTGGGCATGCTGTATATTTTGCTGACCTATTTTGTGATTGTTGGAACCAGTAACGCAGTAAACCTAACAGATGGCTTGGATGGCTTAGCTATCATGCCAACGGTATTTGTTGCCGCAGGTTTTGCATTAGTGGCATGGGCAACAGGTAACGTCAACTTTGCCAGTTACTTACATATTCCATTTTTACCCCATGCAGGTGAACTGGTGATTGTTTGTACTGCCATTGTGGGGGCAGGGTTAGGCTTCTTATGGTTTAACACATACCCAGCGCAAGTATTTATGGGCGATGTCGGCTCATTGGCGCTTGGCGGTGCACTAGGGACTATTGCGGTATTACTGCGCCAAGAGTTTTTATTAGTGATTATGGGCGGTGTGTTCGTCGTTGAGACGCTGTCAGTTATTTTACAAGTCGGTTCATTTAAATTGCGTGGGCAACGTATTTTCCGTATGGCACCAATTCACCACCATTATGAATTGAAGGGTTGGCCAGAACCACGTGTTATCGTGCGTTTCTGGATTATCTCGTTAATGCTAGTCCTGATTGGGCTGGCAACCTTGAAGGTGCGTTAAGATGGTTGATTATCAGGGTAAGAACGTCGTTATTATTGGGCTGGGGATCACCGGCCTATCTTGCGTTCACTTTTTCCTTGAGCGCGGCGTGGTGCCTCGCGTTATGGATACCCGTGCAGTACCGCCTGGTGTAGATAAACTCCCAGAAAATGTAGAATGCCATAGTGGTAGTTTGAATAATAACTGGTTACAGGCCGCCGATTTAATTGTTGCTAGTCCAGGAATTGCGTTAGCGACCCCTCAATTACAGCAGGCCGCAGAAAATGGCATCGAAATTGTGGGTGATATCGAATTATTTTGCCGTGAAGCAGATGCACCGATTGTCGCGATTACAGGTTCAAATGGTAAAAGCACTGTCACGTCATTGGTTGGAGAAATGGCTAAAGCAGCGGGTATTTCAGTTGGTGTAGGTGGCAACATTGGTACGCCAGCACTTTCATTACTCAATGCAGGGCATCGTTTATACGTTTTAGAACTTTCAAGCTTCCAATTAGAAACCACCTCAAGCCTAGAAGCGACCGCCGCGACAGTCTTAAATATTAGTGAAGATCATATGGATAGATATCCATTAGGTCTAGAACAGTACCGTGAAGCGAAATTAAAAATTTATCACAATGCTCAAAACTGCATTGTTAACGTACAAGATATACTGACCTTACCCGCTAATCATACTTTGGATGAATGCATTAGCTTTGGCTTAAATAGTGGTGATTATTTCTTTGATACCCAAAAACGGGTATTAGTGGCTCAAGGAAAAGAGCTATTAGATGTCAATGAAATGCACTTAACCGGCCAACACAATTACCTTAATGCGTTAGCCGCGTTAGCATTGGCGGATGCAGTGGATATTCCTCGTCCAGCTTGCCTTCAAGTATTGAAAGAATATGCGGGGTTAGCACATCGTTTCGAATTAGTGTTATTCAATAACGGTGTTCGCTGGATTAATGACTCTAAAGCCACAAATGTTGGAAGTACAGAAGCGGCATTAAATGGGTTACACGTGAATGGCAATATCTATTTATTATTAGGTGGGGATGGCAAGTCAGCCGATTTTTCACCATTAAAACAATATATTGCTGCGGATAACTACCGCTTATATTGCTTTGGTCGTGATGGGAAAGCATTAGCTGATATGGCACCTGAAAAATCAGTATTGACTGAGACTATGGAACAAAGCTTACGCCAAATTGCGCCACAATTAAAAGCGGGGGACATGGTGCTGTTATCCCCTGCATGTGCCAGTTTGGATCAGTTTAAAAGTTTTGAGCAGCGTGGAACTGTCTTTGCTCAATTAGCCCAGGAGTTAGGTTAATGACGATACCGGGTGCGATGCGTTTAAAAAATTGGGTCATTGGTGAAAAAAATGGCGTGATTTCAGGCTCAACGCTTTACGACCGTACATTAGTGTGGTTGGCATTCGGTTTAGCCGCAGTGGGTTTTATCATGGTTACATCCGCTTCCATGCCAGTTGGCCAACGCTTAACAGAAGACCCGTTCTATTTCGCTAAGCGTGATGTGGTGTATATCGTTATCGCATTTATTTTAGCATTGGGTGTCATGCGTATCCCGATGGCAGTTTGGGAAAAGTACAATTTCATTTTGTTGATGGTTTCACTTGGCATGCTAGTGGTGGTGCTGGTTGCAGGAAGTTCAGTTAACGGGGCATCACGCTGGATAGACATCGGTTTGGTAAAAATTCAACCAGCAGAAATTTCGAAATTTACGTTGTTTTGCTATGTGTCCAGTTACTTGGTGCGTAAATCCGATGAAGTCAGAACCCGTTTTCTTGGCTTTATTAAACCGATGTGTATTTTGATTGTTATGGCGTCATTGCTTTTATTACAGCCTGACTTAGGGACCGTTATCGTATTAGTGGTTACCACTCTGGGATTGTTATTTTTAGCGGGCGCAAGGTTAGCGCCGTTTATTATTGGTATTGCCGCTTGCGCAGTGGGGGTATTGGCTTTGATTTGGTTCGAGCCGTACCGCTTACGTCGTGTTACATCGTTTTTGAACCCGTGGGATGACCCGTTTGGCAGTGGTTATCAGCTAACCCAATCTTTAATGGCTTTTGGTCGTGGTGAAGTGTTTGGGCAAGGGCTTGGTAATTCAGTACAAAAATTAGAGTATTTGCCAGAAGCACACACAGACTTTATTTTCTCGGTTTTAGCTGAGGAGCTCGGGTACTTTGGCGTTGTATTGGTTCTGCTGATGGTCTTTATGTTGGCATTTAGAGCAATGATGATTGGCCGTCGCGCATTGATGTCAAACCAATTATTCGGTGGTTATTTAGCTTGTTCAATTGGTATTTGGTTTACCTTCCAAGCCTTAGTTAACGTTGGGGCTGCATCCGGTATGTTACCGACAAAAGGTTTAACATTGCCATTAATTAGTTATGGTGGTTCGAGTTTACTGGTAATGGCTGCTGCCATTGCGATATTACTGAGAATTGATTTTGAAACACGCCTTGAAAAAGCGCAGGCGTTTGTAAGGAGCACTAAATGAGTCAGGCAAAGAAATTACTCGTCATGGCAGGTGGAACTGGAGGACATGTTTTTCCAGGTTTAGCCGTGGCACATTATTTGCAGGCTCAAGGGTGGGAAATCCGTTGGTTAGGCACGGCTGACCGAATGGAAGCAACATTAGTGCCTAAACACGGTATCGATATTGAATTTATTCAAATTTCTGGTCTCAGGGGTAAAGGCATTGCCGCCCAACTGGGGGCGCCATGGCGTATTTATAAAGCAATTCGCCAAGCAAAAACAATTATCAAGCGTTATCAGCCAGATGCTGTATTAGGCATGGGAGGCTATGTTTCGGGGCCCGGTGGTATTGCGGCATGGCAATGTGGTGTACCCGTTGTGCTTCATGAACAAAATGGTATTGCAGGGTTAACGAATAAATGGCTATCTCGAATTGCAAAAAGAGTATTACAAGCCTTTCCGGGGGCATTTCCTGACGCACCAGTTGTAGGGAATCCAGTACGGGAAGATGTTTTGGCTCTACCTGCACCACAGGAACGTTTAGCGGGCCGAGAAGGCGCTATACGCGTATTGGTTGTCGGTGGTAGCCAAGGGGCACGGATTTTAAATCAGGTGATGCCTCTGGTTGCTGAAAAAGTAGGCAAACAGTTAAATATCTGGCATCAAGCGGGAAAAGGCAGTAAGGAATCGACAGAAGCATTGTATAATGAGCACATGCAAGTTTCAGTCAATTCTGAGTATAAAGTTACTGAATTTATTGATGATATGGCGCAAGCTTACGCATGGGCAGATATTGTTGTTTGTCGGTCTGGCGCACTAACCGTAAGTGAAATTGCAGCCGCAGGTTTACCGGCTATTTTTGTTCCTTTTCAACATAAAGACCGTCAACAGTATTGGAACGCATTACCGCTAGAAAAAGCGGGGGCGGCTAAAATTTTAGAACAGTCACAATTTACCGCAGATGCTGTGGCGAGCTTATTAGGGCAATGGGACAGAAACGAATTACTCTCAATGGCTGAAAAAGCACATAGTTGTGCAATTACTGATGCAACAGACCGAGTTGCTGCCGTGATCTGTGAAGTGGCTAAATAATATTAGTCATAATTGATACCGAATTAATTTAGAAGCGAAGAAATATAGTGAATACACAACAATTAGCGAAATTAAGAACATCAGTGCCAGAAATGAGAAGAGTCAGGCACATCCATTTTGTCGGCATCGGCGGTGCTGGCATGGGTGGTATCGCTGAAGTGTTGGCAAATGAAGGCTATGAAATTAGTGGTTCAGATTTAGCTCCGAATGCAGTGACTCAACAATTAACCGCATTAGGGGCAACGATTTACTTTAATCACCGTCCAGAGAACGTTGAAAATGCCAGTGTTGTCGTCGTATCAACAGCGATCTCAAGTGAGAACCCAGAAATTCAAGCCGCCAAAGAATTGCGTATTCCTGTTATTCGTCGTGCAGAAATGTTAGCGGAATTAATGCGTTATCGTCATGGCATTGCTGTTGCAGGTACCCACGGGAAAACCACTACGACAGCAATGATTTCTGGGATTTATGCACAAGCAGGCCTTGACCCCACATTTGTGAATGGGGGATTGGTTAAATCAGCAGGAACGCATGCACGTTTAGGTAGTAGCCGCTACTTGATCGCAGAAGCCGATGAAAGCGATGCTTCATTCTTGCATTTGCAACCGTTAGTTGCAGTTGTGACCAATATCGAAGCAGACCATATGGATACTTACCAAGGTGACTTCGATAATTTAACGAATACGTTCATTAATTTCTTGCACAATTTGCCATTTTACGGGCGCGCAGTGATGTGTATTGATGATCCAGTCATTCGTTCGTTACTACCCAAAATTGGCCGCTATATCACCACTTATGGTTTTAGTGAAGACGCTGATGTGCGTATCACGCAATATGAGCAAAAAGGAAATCAAGGCTTTTTCACTATTGCCCGTGAAAATATGCCAGAACTGACGGTGGTTCTAAATGCACCAGGGCGTCACAATGCTCTCAATGCGACAGCCGCAGTGGCGGTCGCCACAGAAGAAGGTATTGACGATTTACATATTTTATCTGCACTAGTTGAATTTCAAGGAACAGGGCGTCGCTTTGATTTCCTAGGGAATTTCCCTCTGCGAAATGTGAATGGCAAAGAGGGTGAAGTGATGCTAGTCGATGACTATGGTCATCACCCAACCGAAGTGGATGCAACGATTAAAGCCGCGAGAGCAGGCTGGCCAGATAAGCGTATTGTAATGGTATTCCAACCGCATCGCTATACTCGTACTCGTGACTTATACGATGATTTTGTTAACGTTTTGGGGCAGGTTGATGTGCTGCTAATGTTAGACGTATATTCAGCGGGCGAAAAGCATGTACCAGGTGCGGATAGCCGCTCATTGTGCCGCTCAATTCGTGGTCGTGGTCAGATTGATCCTATTTATGTTGCAGATATTGAACAAATTCCACATATTTTAGCTCAAACTCTTGATGAAAATGATTTAATTTTAGTTCAAGGCGCAGGAAATATTGGTAAAATAGCCAAAAGCCTAGCAGAAGCAAAATTACAGCCACCGATGATTGAGGAATAAAAATGACAGAGAAAGTTGCGGTTCTATTAGGAGGCTCATCTGCTGAACGTGAAGTTTCACTTCAGTCAGGAAATGCTGTGCTGGCAGGGCTACGCCAAGCAGGTATTGATGCTCATCCTATCGACCCTCAAGATTTCCCTGTAGAAACATTGAAAGATGCAGGTTTCAATAAAGTTTTTATTGCGTTACATGGCCGCGGTGGTGAAGACGGTACATTACAAGGGCTGTTAGAAACACTAAATCTGCCTTATACCGGCAGTGGTGTTATGGCTTCAGCGCTTAGCATGGATAAGTTGAGAACAAAACAATTATGGCAAGGTGCAGGGTTAAGTGTATCGCCGTATGTTTACTTAACAAAGCAGCAGTATAAGCAGGCTTCTTATGAGCAAATTGTCGCTAAAGTGCAATTTCTCGGATTACCTCTTATCGTGAAGCCAAGCCTTGAAGGCTCCAGTGTTGGTATGAGTAAAGTTGATAACTTAGAGGCATTGCCTGCTGCACTGGATCTTGCGTTTCAATTTGATGAAACGTTGTTAATTGAAAAATGGCTGAGTGGTCCTGAGTTCACGGTCGCGGTGTTAGGAGACAACACTCTGCCGCCAATTCGTATTCAACCACCAGGTATTTTTTATGACTACGAAGCGAAATATTTATCTGATGAAACTCAATATTTTTGCCCAAGTGGTTTAGATGAACAGCTTGAGTCAGAACTCGCAGACTTAGCGCTGAAAGCTTACCAAGTTGTTGGTTGTGAAGGCTGGGGGCGAGTTGATGTAATGCAAGACAGCAATGGCCAATTTTATCTGTTGGAAGTTAATACATCGCCAGGTATGACAAGCCATAGCCTAGTGCCAATGGCTGCTCGTCAGGCAGGTATGAGTTTTTCACAGTTAGTTGTGCAAATTTTGAGATTGGCTCGTTGATATGTCACAAGCAGCACTAAATGTTAGGCATCATAATCAGAAGAACGATGAGGATCCTCGTTCTGGAGGACCTAGTAATGGTGCATTTTTAGGTGGGTTATTTTTCTTCCTATTTGTGGTTGGTACTATCATCTGGAGTGGTTGGATGGTAATGACTTGGATGAAAGATGCGGATCGGCTGCCGATGTCCAAGTTAGTGTTAACGGGTGAGCGCCATTACACCAAAAATGATGATGTTAGAAAGGCTATTTTAGCGCTAGGGCAGCCGGGGACGTTTATGACCGTCGATGTCAACGCTATCCAGAAGCAAATAAGCATGATGCCATGGGTACGCCAAGTGACTGTGCGTAAACAATGGCCAGATGAATTGAAAATTCATATTGTTGAATACCGCCCATTCGCTAGGTGGAACGACCAAAACATGGTGGATGAACAAGGTCGGGTATTTAACTTACCGGTTAGTGAAAATGGTAAAGGCGATTATGTGTTGCTTTATGGGCCACAAGGTAGCCAAAAAGAGGTTCTTAAAGAGTTCACAGTCTTTAAGAACACATTAGCTGCACATAATCTAAAGCTAAAATCGCTATCGATGACAGCCAGAAATGCATGGCAAATTATTTTAGACAACGATGTTAGAATCGAACTGGGTAAGAAAGATGTGTCAGAGCGGTTAAATAGGTTCCTTGAACTGTATCCGCTTTTGCAGCAAACAACGGATAAACGCGTTGACTATGTTGACTTACGTTATTCCAGTGGTGCTGCGGTGGGCTGGGCGCCACTGTTGGTTGATGCTCCACCGGAGTTACAATAAAGACGATGACTAATAACAAAAATTAGGCAGAAAAAATGATTAAAGCAACGGACAGAAAATTAGTGGTAGGCCTTGAAATTGGAACTTCCAAGGTATCAGCCCTTGTTGGCGAAATTCTGCCCGATGGTATGGTTAATATTATTGGGGTGGGAAGTTGTCCATCTCGTGGAATGGACAAAGGTGGCGTAAACGATCTTGAATCAGTGGTAAAATGTGTACAAAGAGCCATTGATCAGGCAGAACTCATGGCTGACTGCCAAATTTCATCGGTTTACCTTGCGCTATCGGGTAAGCACGTCAGTTGCCAAAATGAGATTGGTATGGTGCCAGTTTCAGAAGAAGAAGTGACGCAAGAAGATGTTGACAGTGTTGTGCATACAGCAAAATCGGTACGTGTTCGCGATGAGCACAGAATTTTGCACGTGATACCGCAAGAATTTGCAATAGATTACCAAGAAGGGATTAAAAATCCGGTTGGTTTATCAGGTGTACGTATGCAAGCCAAAGTTCATTTGATCACCTGCCATAACGATATGGCAAAAAATATTGTTAAAGCCGTTGAACGCTGTGGGTTAAAAGTTGATCAGCTTATTTTTGCTGGTCTCGCTGCAAGTTATAGTGTTTTAACGGAAGATGAGCGTGAATTAGGTGTATGTGTCGTTGATATCGGTGGCGGCACTATGGATATGGCGGTTTACACTGGCGGGGCTTTGCGCCATACAAAAGTCATCCCGTATGCAGGCAATGTGGTGACAAGCGACATCGCTTATGCATTTGGAACACCACCTAGTGATGCAGAAGCCATTAAAGTGCGTCATGGGTGTGCAGTCGGTTCTATCGTGAGTAAAGACGAGACCGTGGAAGTGCCAAGTGTTGGTGGGCGACCACCAAGAAGCTTACAGCGTCAAACCTTAGCAGAAGTGATAGAGCCAAGGTATACTGAGCTGTTAAACTTAGTAAATGAAGAAATTTTAAATTTACAGGAACAGTTACGCCAACAAGGTGTCAAACACCATTTGGCAGCTGGTATCGTGTTGACTGGTGGGGCCGCACAAATTGATGGTCTAGTCGAATGTGCGCAAAAAGTGTTCCATACGCAAGTGCGAATTGGTACACCGCTCAACATCACAGGGTTAACGGATTATGCGCAGGAGCCATATTATTCAACAGCAGTAGGGCTTCTGCATTACGGTAAAGAAAGCCATTTAGGCGATGATACCGAAGTAGAAAAACGTGCATCAGTTAGTGGATGGTTTAGTAAAATCACCAGTTGGCTGAGAAAAGAATTTTAATTTTGATAAAGAAGCATATTATTAGCTTCAAAAGTAGTAAGCACAAAACGGAGAGACATTATGTTTGAACCAATGGAGCTAACCAACGATGCGGTGATTAAAGTCATCGGCGTTGGCGGCGGCGGCGGTAACGCCGTTGAACACATGGTGCGTGAACGTATTGAAGGCGTTGAATTCTTCGCTGTCAATACAGATGCACAAGCGCTGCGTAAAACCGCAGTTGGACAAACTATCCAGATCGGTACCGGTATTACCAAAGGTCTGGGTGCAGGTGCAAACCCTGAAGTTGGCCGTAATGCCGCTGAAGAAGATCGTGAGGCGCTGCGTAATGCTTTAGATGGCGCGGATATGGTCTTTATCGCAGCAGGTATGGGTGGCGGTACAGGGACTGGTGCAGCTCCGGTCGTTGCCGAGGTTGCCAAAGAATTGGGTATTCTGACAGTTGCTGTCGTGACTAAACCTTTCAATTTCGAAGGTAAAAAGCGCATGGCATTTGCAGAGGCAGGTATCACTGAGTTGTCAAAACATGTTGACTCACTGATCACTATCCCAAATGATAAATTATTAAAAGTACTTGGTCGTGGTATCTCATTACTGGATGCTTTTGGTGCGGCAAATGACGTACTAAAAGGTGCAGTACAAGGTATCGCTGAACTGATTACACGCCCAGGTTTAATGAACGTAGACTTTGCTGACGTACGTACTGTGATGTCAGAAATGGGCTACGCAATGATGGGGTCAGGTGTTGCTCGTGGTGAAGATAGAGCAGAAGAAGCGGCAGAAATGGCTATTTCTAGTCCACTTCTTGAAGATATCGACCTGTCTGGTGCACGTGGTGTATTAGTTAACATCACGGCTGGTTTCGACCTGCGTTTAGATGAGTTTGAAACGGTGGGTAACACTATTCGTGCTTTCGCATCTGATAATGCAACTGTGGTAATCGGTACATCTCTTGACCCAGAAATGCACGAAGAACTGCGTGTTACAGTTGTTGCTACAGGTATTGGTATGGACAAACGTCCAGAAATTACTTTAGTTAGCAATAAAATGTCTCAGCAGGCGTCAATGGAACAGCGCTATCAGCAAATGCAAAATAGCATGTCTTCATTAACAGAAGAGAAACCAGCGGCTAAAGCGGTCAATGACCAAAATACGCAAACAAATAAAGAACCAGATTATCTTGATATTCCTGCGTTCTTGCGTAAACAGGCCGATTAATTTTATTTATATTGGTTTCTCCGCTTTTTGTGCTAAAATTTCCTACTGATTATCTTGTATGATGATCAGTAGGACTTATAACATTGCGAGAAAAATACGATGATCAAACAACGGACACTAAAACGTATTATTACAGCGACTGGTGTTGGTTTACATACCGGCAAGAAAGTTACGCTTACATTACGTCCAGCGCCGGCCAATACCGGGGTCATCTACCGTCGTACTGACCTTAATCCACCGGTTGATTTTCCGGCAGATGCGAAATCAGTTCGTGACACCATGTTATGTACTTGCTTAGTCAATGAAGATAATGTGCGTATTTCGACTGTTGAGCATTTGAATGCTGCCTTAGCAGGGTTAGGTATCGATAACATTGTTATTGAAGTCAATGCGCCTGAAATCCCTATTATGGATGGCAGTGCCGCACCATTTGTATTCTTACTGCTTGATGGCGGTATTGAAGAATTAAATTGTGCAAAGAAATTTTTACGTATAAAAGAAACAGTACGTGTTGAAGATGGTGATAAATGGGCTGAAATGCGACCTTATAATGGGTTTAGCCTTGATTTCACAATCGATTTTCAGCATCCAGCGATTGATAGTAGCACACAACGCTACTCACTTGATTTCTCAGCGGAATCATTTGTAAATCAAATAAGCCGTGCGCGTACTTTTGGCTTTATGCGTGATATTGAATATCTGCAATCAAAAGGCTTATGCTTAGGCGGTAGTTTCGACTGCGCCATCGTTGTTGATGACTATAAAGTTCTTAACGAAGATGGCTTACGTTTTGAAGATGAATTCGTTCGTCACAAAATGTTGGATGCAATTGGTGATTTATTCATGTGTGGGCACAATATTATTGGCGCATTCACGGCGTTTAAATCAGGCCATGCATTGAATAACAAGCTATTACAAGCAGTTTTAGCGAAAGAATCAGCTTGGGATCTCGTCACATTTGAAGACGAAGCTCAATTGCCTGTCGCATTCAAAGCACCTTCAACGGTGTTTGCATAAAATTTGATTATGCAGCTATCTTCGAGAACTGATCGAATTTAGCCTTTTCTGTTGGTTGCGCTAGTACTCTCTCCGGCTAGCGCAGCCAGCCGCTCAAACCTTTCTTTTAATCCTTTCGGGCTATTTTCGGCTAATTTCAAAAGCGCTTGTGCAGTTTGTGGACTTATCTGACGTTCGTTCATTTTTTGACTTATTGAGACTGTTTGCTTAGTTAGTGAACTATTTTGTCTCGATTTTCGCATAAGATCGGGATTGATTCTGATGTCGATAGAGGATAAAGATGGTAGAATGGACGTTCTTAATGCAGAAAGAAGATTGATTTTTTCGTAATTAAGTCGGGTCATCCAACTGGCGTTTGCCACTTCAATGACCATAACATTATTACGATAGTTTGCAACACGGCACATGGGTTTGATTTCAGCCGGCAGTAATCCTTTTACAGCACGATTCAGTTTGATAATCGCTTTTGCATTACGCTGAATAGTTTGTAAAGTGTTTGATGATGTTGCCAATGAGCCTTCAAGAACATCAAAAAGTGCTTGTGGATGACTATCTCTCATTTTTAGCTCCAGCTGAGAATGAAACAACGAATTGCAAATAATAATTTTGTCACTTATTCATTATATAAGAGTTTGATGGGCATTTTAAATTTTTGGCGACAACTTGGTAGAAAATACTTTTGGTCCCACCTGCTATTAGGTGTGGTTGCCACAGGTGTCGGCTTGCCTACAATTTTAAATGCGTTATCAGATTCTCAACATACACAGGTTAACTCTTCTCCAGTTAATCGCCAAAGCCAAGCTGTGAATGCTTTTGACAATTTATTTGCTCAACAGAATTCCCAACGCTCTTCGTCATCATCGTCATCTTATTCAGTAAATTACTGGCAGCAACATGCGGTAAGAAACGTTATTCGGCAGCTAACTTTTGCTTTTTCGGCGACAGAAGACGATGATGTAAACGCTGCAACAGAAGAGACTGAACAGCTTATTGCCCCACAATTGATGTTAGACACGCTGTATGCCATGTTAGCACAGCGTTCACTTCAGTGGGATGAAAGTGTTATTCAATTTAGTCATTATAACTATCCCCATATTATTGCCTATCAACCTGCAATTTGGATTGCTCAAGTACACGGCATTCGTGCCGGCCCGTTAACAGTTTAATCTTCATTCATGGTAAAACAGCTCATCGCTGTGCTGTTTTACGCCATAAAATTTATAAAAATTTAAAGTAATTAATTGATTATTAGAGATTAAAATATGTTAACAAAGATTTTGACCAAAGTTTTTGGTAGCCGTAATGACCGTACGTTGCGCCGCTTACGTAAAGAAGTTGAAAAAATTAACCGTCTTGAACCCGATTTCGAAAAGTTATCTGATGATGAGTTAAAAGCAAAAACGGTGGAATTTCGTGAGCGTTTAACGAAAGGTGAAAGTTTAGAAAGCATCATCCCTGAGGCATTTGCAACTGTTCGCGAAGCAAGTAAACGTGTATTTGGTATGCGTCACTTTGATGTACAGCTTATCGGTGGAATGGTACTGAATGAACGCTGTATCGCAGAAATGCGTACGGGGGAAGGTAAAACATTAACGGCAACACTACCAGCTTATATCAACGCATTAAGTGGCAAAGGGGTTCACGTAGTTACGGTGAATGATTACTTAGCCAAACGTGATGCTGAAAATAACCGCCCATTATTTGAATTCTTAGGCTTAACTGTGGGTATCAACCTGCCAGGTATGGCTCCGCCTGCAAAACGTGAAGCATATGCGGCAGATATTACTTACGGTACTAATAATGAATTTGGTTTCGACTACCTACGTGACAACATGGCGTTTAGCCCTGAAGAGCGTGTTCAGCGTAAATTGCATTATGCTTTGGTGGATGAGGTTGACTCCATTCTTATCGATGAAGCGCGTACACCACTGATTATTTCAGGTCCTGCAGAAGACAGTTCTGAACTGTACCAAAAAGTTGATAAACTTATTCCATATCTTCAACGTCAAGAGAAAGAAGATTCAGATACTTTCCAAGGGGAAGGCCATTTTTCTGTCGATGAAAAATCGCGTCAAGTGACTATAACTGAACGTGGACTGGTGTTAATCGAAGAGCTTCTAGCAAAAGAAGGTTTAATGGATGAAGGAGAGTCTTTATATTCACCTTCTAACATCATGTTAATGCACCATGTGATGGCGGGCTTACGTGCTCATGCGCTATTTACCTTAGACGTTGATTATATTGTAAAAGACGGTCAAATTGTTATTGTTGATGAACACACCGGCCGTACAATGGAAGGGCGTCGTTGGTCTGACGGCTTACACCAAGCAGTAGAAGCGAAAGAAGGCGTTGAAATTCAAAACGAAAACCAAACCTTGGCTTCAATTACTTTCCAGAACTATTTCCGTTTATATGAAAAGCTTGCAGGTATGACAGGTACTGCGGATACCGAAGCTTTTGAGTTTAGCTCAATTTATAAACTCGATACAATTGTTATCCCAACTAACCGCCCAATGGTGCGTAAAGATTTACCTGACCTCGTTTATATGAACGAAGCTGATAAGTTTGCAGCAATTATTGAAGATATTCGTGAAAGAACTGCCAATGGGCAACCCGTTCTTGTTGGTACAATTTCAATCGAAAAATCCGAATTGATTTCGAATGCGTTGAAAAAAGCTAAAATTGCTCATAATGTTTTGAATGCAAAATTCCATGCAATGGAAGCTGACATCATTGCGAATGCGGGTCAAGCTGGAGCTGTAACGATCGCAACTAATATGGCCGGTCGTGGTACTGACATCATGCTAGGTGGTAGCTGGCAAACTGAGGTTGCTGCATTAGAAGAGCCAACTCAAGAGCAAATTGATGAAATCAAAGCAAACTGGAAAGTTCGCCATGACGCTGTTTTAGCAGCAGGTGGTTTACATATTATTGGTACAGAACGTCATGAGTCACGTCGTATCGATAACCAGTTACGTGGTCGTGCCGGTCGTCAAGGGGATGCGGGTTCATCTCGTTTTTACTTATCAATGGAAGATGCGCTGATGCGTATTTTTGCTTCAGACCGCGTTACTGGCATGATGAAAAAGTTAGGTATGAAGCCGGGTGAAGCGATTGAACACCCATGGGTGACCAAGGCTATTGCTAATGCGCAACGTAAAGTTGAAAGCCGTAACTTTGATATCCGTAAACAATTACTTGAATATGATGATGTTGCAAGTGACCAACGTCGTGCGATTTATACTCAGCGTAATGAACTACTGGATGGCGGTGATATTAAAGAAACGGTTGATAGCATTCGTGAAGATGTATTAACCACAACGATGGATGCCTATATTCCACCTCAATCACTTGAAGAAATGTGGGATATCGAAGGACTACATCAGCGTTTAGTCAATGATTTTGACCTCGATTTACCAATCAAAGAGTGGTTAGATAAAGAGCCAGAGTTACACGAAGAAACATTACGTGAACGTATTATGGCAAAAGCGATTGAAGTTTATGATCGTAAAGAAGAAATTGTTGGCGCGGAAGCGATGCGTAATTTCGAAAAAGGTGTCATGTTGCAAACATTAGACACGTTATGGAAAGAGCACTTAGCGTCAATGGATTACTTACGCCAAGGTATTCATTTGCGTGGTTATGCGCAAAAAGATCCTAAGCAAGAATACAAACGTGAATCTTTCAGTATGTTTGCTAACATGCTTGAAGCATTGAAATATGAAGTGATTAGTACTTTATCTAAGGTACAAGTTCGTTTACCTGAAGAGGTTGAAGCATTAGAACAACAGCGTCGTGAAGAAGCTGAGCGTTTAGCGAAGAGGCAACAATTAAGCCATGAAGCGGGCGCTGAATCTTTAATGACTGAAACCGAAGCTAAAATTGCAACCCAAGGTCACAAAATTGGCCGTAATGACCCTTGTCCTTGTGGTTCGGGTAAAAAATACAAGCAATGCCATGGCCGTTTAAATTAATTTACTATTAACTCATTAATATAAAAAAGGCGGGGTAACCCGCCTTTTTGACGAAAAAATTATGGAAAAAAAACATTTGCATATCGCGGCTGGGATTATTCGTAACCCCGAGCAAAAAATTTTTATTACTAAACGACCAGAAGGCACGCATATGGCTGGTTTTTGGGAATTTCCCGGTGGGAAACTTGAAGTTAATGAATCTCCTGAAGCCGCTTTAATTCGCGAACTTGAAGAAGAAGTTGGAATTGTAGTGACTAAGAACGAGTTATTTCATCGGGTTGACCATGAGTTTGATGACCGTTTCATTACACTCTATTTTTTTATGGTATCTTCATGGGAAAATGAACCGTATGGCAGAGAAGGGCAGGATTCGCGTTGGGTTTCTCAGCATGAGCTTAAAGCTGAAGAATTTCCCCCAGCAAACCGTATCATTGTTGATTTATTAACACAGAGAAGTGATCAACATAATAGCTGATAATGATATTAAGTGGAAAATACACAATAATATATTTTCCACTTAATTTACGATGTCACGACTTATACACTATTTATCTGGTTGTTCACTCCAGTCATCGCTGTCAGAAATATCCCCTTGACTCGCAATTCGTTTTTCTTCACTAGCCCATTCACCAAGGTCAATAAGTTGACAACGCTTACTACAAAATGGCCGGAACGGGCTATTTTCATTCCAAACAACTATTTTTTTACATGTAGGGCAATTAACTTCAATGATTTCACTCATAAAAATATTTCTCTAGCTAGCAACAGGATAACTCAAAATTAATAATATCGGGGAGTATACCATTCTCACTGTCGATATGTAGAAAACGTAGTGCGAATCGTGTTTTGTGGCCAGAGATTTGTGGGTATACCAAGTGTTCTGCAGTTAACTTGATGCGTAGTAGTTCTTTACCTTCTACGTTGTCTTGATAAAAACCATTATGAGACTCTTTTTGTTCAAAGATTCCATTTTGCCGAATTAGTGTTAGAACAGCTTGCAATGCATCATTGAGTGGGTCGAGGCTTTGCAACCAGCCACTAATGACCTTGTCTCGTTCAGTTTGTGGAATATTTAACCAAAGTTGTAAAGTCGGTAGGTCGAAACTACAACAGCCACCAGGAATACTCAAACGTTGGCGTACCATACTAATAATTTTATCTGTACGTAGATGGTGGCCAAAGCGTGCTGCGGACATTAAATTGGATGTTGTTTCTGATAATTGTTTTAGTAATGTAGATATTAATTGGTTATCAGCGTTAGGAGCTTCTGCCCAATTAGATAGCCGAGTTCGTTGTTTTTCTAGTTCTTTTATAAGCTCAGAACGAACCTCTCCTCTATCTAGGATTTCAATTAATTCTGAAACTGAGCGAAAAAAAGCAATACCAGTAGAGTAGGAGGTAATATTACTTAACTCATAAATTTGAGATAAAAGTGTTTCAAGGCGCAACCACGAACGAATTTTTTCATTCATTGGGTATTCATAAGTAATTAAATTTGTTGTAATTAATTCGCCCATTTTAATTCCTATTTTTTTATTCTTGCTAGTGTTAAGTACTGGTTATGAAGAATTGCTACCTTGTCAGAGAGATCCGTGCCATGAGTATGGTTTGTTATTATATCGTTGGCATGACTAAGTCGTTTTTCACGACTAACTTGTGCATTAAGTATATTAGTTACTTGTTCTAAACTGGTCTTATCTCTTTTTAGGGTTCGTTGAATTTGTTCTTCGACAGTAACATCAACAACTAATACCCTATCAGCCAAATGATGAATATTATTTTCAATTAATAAAGGGACTACCCATAATACATAAGGGTAATCTATTTGTTGAAATTGTTTTTGCGTTTCTTGTTGAATCAATGGATGAAGTAGAGCATTCAGCCACTTTTTTTCATTGGGCTTAGAAAAAATAATGTCTCGTAAGCGTTGCCTATCTAGGCACCCGTTGGGAAGAATAATATCTTCACCGAAGTGATATCTAATACTTTCAAGGGCTGGGCTGTTAGGCTCAACAACCTGTCGTGCAATCACATCGGCATCAACTAGGGGGACTCCAAGTTTAGCAAACTCGTTTGCAACTGTTGTTTTACCACTTCCAATACCACCTGTTAAAGCAACTATATAAGGCATATGATTATTCATTTACTCGTTGAAAAAAATAGATTACACTGAAATAAATCATTTGTCTTCATCCAAAGTAATATACTGTGAATAGTTTAAAAAAATATTATATAAAGTTGTTAGGATAAAATGTAATATTCATATCCACATGAAATTATTTATAGTTCAGTTATAACGTTACCTAAATTAAATATCGGTAGATACATTGCTAACATGATCATACCTACTAAGATGGCAATTAAAAGGAGTAAAATAGGTTCAATATTTTTTAGGTTTTTTTCAGTAATAAAAATATATTGCTCTGAATAATATTTGAATAAATACTTTGAAAAGTAGTGTATTTTTCCAGATTCTTCTGCAATAGACATTAGCTGTACAGATAAATCAGGAAAGAACTTGGTTTTCTTCATAGCATGGGACAGTAACTCTCCTTTATGTACCGATATATGCACGTGTTCACAGTCTTTTTTATATTGATGGTTATTGATAGTTTGAATTGTGCATTTTAAACATTCGGATAATGATAACCCTACGTTAATTGTTGAGTGCATCGTTAAAAAATACAAACTTAAGTTATGGAGTTGTAATGATTTTTTGAATATCGGTAGGTGAATTATTGTGTTTTTTAATAAAGATAATGTTTTTTCTTTGAATTTAAATACGAGAGGGAGAGAAAGTAAAAGAAAAGAAAATAAGTAAACTAAGTACTCTCTTAGAAAGCTTGAAATAAAGGTTATGATTTTTGTAACGAGAGGTAATTCGTGTTTGGTATTTTGATAGATGTTTTCAAATTGAGGAACTACATAGACCATCATAATGATTAATAACATTATTGAAAATGAAGAAAGAATTATTGGGTATCGTATCGATTTACTGATGAGTAAAGACACTTTATTATTATGATCCAATATTGAATTGATTGTACTAAAACTTTGTTCGTATTGCCCTGTTTTCTCGGCAATGGTAATAATGCTTATTATAGTATCATTAAATATTGTTGGGTGCTTCTTCAAATACTGTGAAAACTTCTCTCCTTTTTCTATATGAACTATCGAGTTTTCAATAATATCAATCCAAAAAGGAAGTTGGCAGTTGGTATGTAATATTTTTAAGCATTGTACGAGATTAATACCTGATGATGATAATAAAGATAACTGGTGGAAGAAATGAATTCGATAATTAATATTCTTTTTGTCCAATGAAAATAATGTTTTTAACTTTATTTGTACAGGAATTAAATTTCTTTCAGATATGTTGATGAATGCATGTTTTTTGCTTTTTGCTATTAATGTGCTGTATGTTAGTTGATTGTTAAAATCAATGGCGATATATGAATAAATAAACATGTTAATTTACTCCATTTCCGATGATAGAATAGATTTCTTGGAGAGTTGTCTCACTCATTTCAACGAGCTCTATTCCTGCATTAAAAAGGTTAACAAAATTACTTTGATTTTCTAATGTATTTTTTGTCAGTATTTCGCTAATATTGCTTTGATCTATATATTCATAAACTGCGGTTCTTCCCATAAAACCAGAAAAACATAGCTCACACCCCTTTGAGGACCATTCATTAATTACATAGTTATTGTGTAATTTAGTTTTCTTAGGTGTTTTTTCTTTGCAGTGAGGGCAAAGTTTTCTTACTAATCTTTGTGCAATAACCATTTTCAAACATGATTTAAGTTGACTATTTTCTACTCCTAATTGGTTCATTCTCTCTATTGCACTGAATGTACAATTGGTATGCAATGTCGACAAAACTAGATGGCCAGTTTGCGCAGCTCGAGTCGCGATCTTAGCTGTTTCTTCATCACGAATCTCACCGATCATAATGACATCAGGGTCTTGTCGCAGTAGCGCCCTTAAAATAGAAGAAAAATTAAGTTTATATTTTTCATTGACTTGAGTTTGGTTGATTCCTTGTAATGGAATTTCAATTGGGTCTTCAATGGTTGTTATATTTCTTGAGGACTGATTTAAATATTCTAAGTAGCTATAAAGAGTTACTGTTTTACCGCTTCCTGTCGGCCCTGTGACTAAAATTAATCCTTGTGGACGATTTAAATACTCTTTTAATAACTCTAGAAGGGAAGAGCACATCCCTATGTGCTCTAAAGAATATTTTAATTGTGTATTTAAAATACGTAAGACCAATTTTTCCCCATGAATTGTCGGAATACTCGAAAGACGGATGCTATAGTTTTGTCCATCAAAGTACCAACTCATTTGGCCATCTTGTGGAAGTCTTTTCTCCGCGATATTCATTTTTGCCAATATTTTTATACGAGCAATAATTTCACTATTAATTTCGTAAGGTGGAGAAGGAATAAAATATAACTTTCCATCGACACGTAATCGAATTTTTAACCCTTGCTTAGTCGGCTCAAGGTGTATATCTGATGAGCGTTTATGAACCGCTGTTTTTAATAGCTCCTCAACAAAACTAATCGCAGGAGATGAAGTGCGTAATAGTTCGGGTTCTGGAGATTGATAACTACTTTCTTCCTCCTTTATTTCATGTATTGTATTATTAAAATAATGGTCTATTTTTTCTTTTGGCCAAATATCATAGCATACAGGGACACTAGCAATAAATTTTAATGTGGCGATCAAGTTGTCATCTGGTTTTTTAACAACAGCTATAGATAACCGTTTTTGATTATAATCGATGATTATAATGTAATTTCTATCACATATACTCTTAAGTTCTTTATAAATAAACTGCTCGTTTTTAGTCATGTTCATATAAATACTTCCAGTTAAAACACAAAGGTTTTATTACATAATGACTTCAATTTGGCATTATCTTTGTTTTCGCAAACAACTGTCCAATTAAAGGGGTTGCCTATGCTAGGAAGGGTTGGTGTTAATGTGACTTTTAAGCCTGATAATGATTTGTCAGTAGAAAATGTAATAACCCCAGATTTAACTTCTATTTTACTAATGTATTTTCCAGTTATATTGGTAGGGATATCATCATTGCCTCCATTACATTGTGATAAACTCCCTCGATTAAAGCTACATATTTCAACACTGTTTTTATATGGGATAACAGTCTGGAGTACATCAGTAATTGCTGCTTTTTGCATATAGCTTTGATAGCCAGGGATAGCAATAGCACTTAGAATTGATATAATTGCAATTACTACCATAATTTCAATGAGTGAAAATCCTTGTTGATTCATAAATAAAACCTCCGTTGTTAAGTGAGGTTTCATCATAATTGTATTTTTAAGTTAAAATTAGAGTTTCAAAAAGGTAGTGCGAAATGATTTGTGATTTTTTATTGAAATGTACGTGGGGTTTCATTTTTCTTCGAGCAGCTTCGCAAAAAAAATAATAAAGAAAAATAGAGGCTGGAGTTCAGTTATAAATTAAGAGAAGATAAGTTTATATGTTTTTTATTAGCGGGTAAATTGAATAAAGATATTATCCGCTAATAATTATAAAGTTAATAATTGTTTAATTTATTCTTATAATATCCCCAATCAAAAAATGGGCCGGGATCCGTTTTACGACCAGGAGCTATATTACTATGACCAGTAATATTATTTTTAATTAGTAGGTATTCAAGTATAAGTAAATTAGTTAAATAAGTAAGGGATTGATATTGTTCTTCTGTAAATGGTTCAAAATCAGTGCCTTCTAGCTCAATACCAATAGAAAAGTCGTTACATTTTTCTTGGCCTTGGTAGGAAGACTGCCCAGCGTGCCAAGCCCGTAAATGAAAGGGGACATATTGAATGATTGCACCATCACGGCGTATTAGGCAATGAGCTGAAACTCGAAGATGTCTGATTTCATTAAAAAATGGGTGTTCATCAGGGTTTAAAGTCCCTGTAAATAATTGGTTTATATAAGGGCCACCAAATTGTCCTGGAGGAAGGCTGATATTATGAATAACTAGAAGAGAAGGTATGGTATTAGAGGGGCGCTCATCATGATGTGGAGAAGGGATATGAGTCACATTATTTAGCCAACCATTGTGTATTTTCATATCGTTATCCATAGTATTCTCTTTTCTTTTTTGTTAACACTCGTTATCTGCGAACGAAAAGATTAGCATAGATGAAACAAAGCGAGTGCATATTTTGGAGTTAAAATGACTATACGGCGATATGATGAACAACAAAGACGTAAAATGCTTCTTGAGCGGTTACAGGTTGACATTCCTTTTATGGTCAGTGTTGCTTTGAAAGAAGATTTAGGTCAATCTGTTGATTATAAAAAAGATATTACTGGTCAGCTGTTAAATGTAGGCACACAAGCGAGTGCTCGAATTATTACTCGTGAACATGGCGTTTTCTGTGGGAAACAATGGTTAGATGAAGTTTTTCTTCAACTTGGTGGGCAAGTCAACATTGATTGGAAAGTTCAAGATGGTGAAACCGTTACCCCTAACCAAGTTCTCTGTGAGATGCATGGCCCATCACAAATTTTATTAACAGGTGAACGCACCTCTTTGAATTTCATTCAAACGCTTTCTTCTGTTTCAAGTATAACTGCCGAATATGTAAAACAAATCACAGGTACAAGAGCGAAGTTACTTGATACCCGTAAAACTATCCCTGGTTTAAGAACCGCTTTAAAATATGCGGTATTGATGGGGGGAGGGTTTAATCATCGTCTAGGTTTATCGGATGCTTACTTAATAAAAGAAAACCATATTATATCCGCAGGTTCAGTCGAACGAGCTGTTGAATTAGCGCGTAGCGCCCATCCGGATGTCCCAATTGAAATTGAAGTAGAAAGCTTAGATGAGCTATTACGAGCTTTAAAAGCGAATGCTGATATCATTATGTTGGATAATTTTACTCCAGTTATGATGAAAGAAGCGGTAGTGTTAACGGCAGGAAAAGCGGCACTTGAAGTTTCTGGCGATGTCACATTAGAAACGATAAAAGAGTTCGCAGAAACAGGGGTTGATTTTATTTCTGTTGGGGCGCTAACCAAACATATTAAAGCCATGGATTTGTCTATGCGTTTTATTGATAAGAATAGGTAAGTGATCCGGTTAATACACTCAGGGTGCCTTAACTGGGCTCATTAATCTTAGTGTTATTGATGAGACCTATACATTAGTCACCTATTTACGTTAATGCGTTAAATAGGTGACTAACATCTGACTCACTCGTTACCAAATTGTATTTTGGCATTGATTTAACTATTTAATGGGTTACAACGAAATATTTTGTAGCTCCTAGCTAATCGAATCTCGAAACCTTATCGCATTTTCCGTGCCACCTATAAATTGAAACATTACAGTGCTATTTTATTTTCGACATCAATTTTATTCTAAAATAATAGATAGGCTTGAGTGTAATTTAATCAATAAAATTTGAGTTAAATTTAAAACCACTTGCAATTTTAACATTTTATTAACGTTGTTGTATTCCAAACGAGTAAAGACTGCAATTAATGAGTTAATTTGATTTTAAATGCATTTTTTTTAAATTTAAATTCACTGTATTGATTGCTTTAACGGTTCAGTTTTTGCATTTTAGCATAAAAAATCGTTTTTAATGTTAAAATTTGTCATGTCAAATTGCATGTTAAGTTATCAATTCATGCTAAATTTTAAAAAAAATTGTTAAGATTTGCAGGATTTTATGATTTAGCGCAAGGTCTTTATGGACAGATAGTGAATACTTTGTTACTTTATTAACCCATAAATAAATTGGTATTACCAATTAACACTGGGTAATACGTAATCAATAATTACTCACTCATGAATATGGCAGATTATGACTTACGGTAAAATTCGCCAACCAAAGTTATCAGATGTAATAGAGCAGCGTCTCGAACATCTTATTTTCGAAGGGACATTACGCCCTGGCGAAAAGCTGCCTCCTGAGCGCGAACTTGCAAAACAGTTTGACGTATCTCGACCATCAGTGCGTGAAGCAATTCAAACATTAGAGGCGAAAGGCCTTTTATCTCGCCGCCAAGGTGGTGGAACATTCGTGCAAAAGAAAATGTGGCAAAGCTTTAGTGACCCTTTAGCTCAGCTACTTGAAGGCAATCCAGAATCTCAATTCGATCTTCTTGAAACTCGTCATGCCCTTGAAGGTATTGCTGCGTATTACGCGGCACTCCGTGGTACAGATGAAGATCTCGAACGGATTCGACAAAGCTATGAATTAATTAAGACAGCGCAAGAAAATGGCGGATTAGAAGCAGAGTCAGATGCAGTATTACAATATCAATTAATTGTCACTGAAGCTGCTCATAACGTCGTTTTGCTACATCTATTGCGTTGTATGATCCCGATGTTAGAACAAAATATTCGTCAGAACTTTGAGTTCTTATATACCCGTAAAGAAATGTATAAAGCAGTTAGTGAACATCGAGCACAAATTTTTGCCGCTATAATGGCAAGAGAACCAGAAAAAGCACGTGAAGCTTCTCATCGCCATTTAGCCTTTATCGAAGATTTACTGTTGGATATTAGCCGAGAGCAAACTCGCAGAGAACGTTCTTTACGTCGGTTACAGCAACATCCTGATTTGAATTGATAATATAGATCCTGACTGCTGCGTCTATATTATTGTGAATACTCTAATTGAGAGTTAAAGCGGCAACTACATCAGGGCCTATCTTCCCGCTGTTTTATAGCGACTGGGAAAATAGCAGGAAGATAGGCTCCACATAAACATATAAAATAGATAACAGATAAGGAATACACCATGTCAGATATGTTAAAAAATGACGTGGATCCGATTGAAACTCGCGACTGGCTACAGGCGATTGAATCGGTCATCCGTGAAGAAGGTGTTGATCGTGCTCAGTTTATTATCGAACAGGTATTAAGCGAAGCGCGTAAAGGCGGTGTTAATATTGCCGCTGGTGCATCTGGTCATTCTGATTACATCAACACAATTGCTGTTGAAGATGAGCCGGCATACCCTGGTAACATGGATTTAGAGCGCCGTATTCGCTCTGCAATTCGTTGGAACGCAGTGATGACTGTTTTACGCGCTTCCAAAAAAGACTTAGAACTGGGTGGCCATATGGCTTCTTTCCAGTCATCAGCAACTTTATATGAAGTGTGCTTTAACCACTTCTTCCGTGCGCATAATAACAATGACGGCGGGGATTTAGTCTTCTTCCAAGGCCACATCTCTCCAGGTATTTACGCACGTGCGTTCTTGGAAGGCCGCTTAACTGAAGAGCAAATGAACAACTTCCGTCAAGAAATTGGTGGAAATGGTCTGTCTTCTTATCCACACCCTAAATTAATGCCTGATTTCTGGCAGTTCCCTACGGTATCAATGGGTCTGGGTCCAATTAATGCTATTTATCAAGCGAAATTCCTGAAATACCTTGATAACCGCGGACTGAAAGATACATCAGCTCAGCGCGTATATGCATTCCTTGGTGATGGTGAGATGGATGAGCCAGAGTCTAAAGGTGCAATTACTATCGCAACTCGCGATAAATTAGATAACTTAGTATTTGTTATCAACTGTAACCTGCAACGTTTAGATGGACCAGTTACAGGTAATGGTAAAATTGTTAATGAACTAGAAGGTATCTTTAATGGTGCTGGCTGGCAAGTTATCAAAGTTATGTGGGGCGACCGTTGGGATGAATTACTGCGTAAAGATACAAGCGGTAAACTTGTTCAATTAATGAACGAAACCTTAGACGGCGACTACCAAACCTTTAAATCACGTGACGGTGCATACGTTCGTGAACACTTCTTTAATCGTTACCCAGAAACTGCAGCATTAGTTAAAGATATGACTGATGATGAAATTTGGGCACTGAACCGTGGTGGTCACGATCCGAAGAAAGTGTATGCTGCATTCAAAAAAGCACAAGAAACTAAAGGCAAACCAACTGTTATTTTAGCGCAAACCATCAAAGGTTATGGTATGGGCGAAACTGCAGAAGGTAAAAACATTGCTCACCAAGTGAAGAAAATGAACATGGATGGCGTTCGTCATTTCCGTGATCAATTCAATGTACCCGTTGCTGATGAGCAAATTGAAAAACTGCCATACATTACGTTTGAAAAAGATTCCGAAGAGTACAAATATCTGCATGAGCGCCGTCAAGCGTTAGGTGGTTATTTGCCAGCTCGTCGTTCAACCTTTGATGAAAAATTGGATATCCCTGCACTGGCAGATTTCAGCCAATTATTGGAAGAGCAATCTAAAGAAATTTCAACAACTATCGCGTTCGTTCGTGCGTTGAATGTTATGTTGAAAAACAAATCGATCAAAGAGCGTTTAGTTCCAATCATCGCTGATGAAGCGCGTACATTTGGTATGGAAGGTCTATTCCGTCAAATCGGTATCTATAGCCCTAAAGGTCAGCAATATACTCCGCAAGACCGTGAGCAAGTTGCTTACTATAAAGAAGACTCTAAAGGTCAAATTCTGCAAGAAGGTATCAATGAGCTGGGAGCAGGTTCTTCTTGGTTAGCGGCTGCGACATCATACAGCACTAACAACTTGCCGATGATCCCATTCTATATCTACTACTCAATGTTTGGTTTCCAACGTATTGGTGACTTGATGTGGGCAGCGGGTGACCAACAAGCACGCGGTTTCTTAATCGGTGGTACTTCAGGCCGTACAACCCTGAATGGTGAAGGTCTACAGCATGAAGATGGCCATAGCCATATTCAATCACTGACTATCCCTAACTGTATTTCTTATGACCCAGCTTTCGCTTATGAAGTTGCGGTAATTATGCAAGACGGCTTAGAGCGTATGTACGGTGAGAAACAAGAAAACGTTTACTACTACATCACGACGCTGAACGAAAACTACCACATGCCAGCAATGCCAGAAGGCGTAGAAGAAGGTATCCGTAAAGGTATCTATAAACTGGCTTCGGTTGAAGGTAGCAAAGGTAAAGTTCAGCTGTTAGGTTCAGGTTCGATGATGCGCCACGTGCGTGAAGCCGCTGACATCTTGTCTGCTGAATATGGAATTGGTTCTGATGTCTATAGCGTGACTTCATTCACTGAACTGGCACGTGATGGCCAAGATTGTGAGCGTTGGAACATGTTGCACCCATCTGAAGCACCACGCGTTCCATACATTGCTCAAGTTATGAATGATGCACCAGCAGTTGCATCAACTGACTATATGAAACTGTTTGCAGAACAAGTTCGTACTTATGTTCCTGCAAGTGATTACCGTGTTCTGGGTACAGATGGTTTCGGTCGTTCAGACAGTCGTGAAAACCTGCGTCACCACTTTGAAGTGGATACATCCTATGTGATCGTTGCAGCGTTAGGTGAATTAGCTAAACGTGGTGAGATTGATGTAAAAGTCGTTGAAGAAGCGATTAAAAAATACAACATCAACCCAGATAAAGTTAACCCACGTTTGGCATAAGAGGTAAAAATCAATGTCTATTGAAATCCAAGTGCCTGATATCGGTGCTGATGAAGTTGAAGTCACCGAAGTGATGGTTAAAGTTGGCGACAAAGTAGAAGCTGAGCAATCGCTTATTACCGTTGAAGGTGATAAAGCTTCTATGGAAGTCCCATCTCCACAAGCGGGGGTGGTAAAAGAAATTAAAATTGCTGTTGGCGATAAAGTGACAACAGGCAAATTAATCATGGTATTCGAAGCGGAGGCGGGTGCAGCAGCTCCTGCACCTGCAGAAGCCCCTACAGCTCCAGCGGCAGCGCCAAGCGCAGCTGCATCTAAAGATGTTGCTGTTCCAGATATCGGTGGCGATGAAGTTGAAGTTACTGAAATTATGGTTAAAGTCGGTGACAAAGTAGAAGCTGAGCAATCTTTAATTACTGTTGAAGGTGACAAAGCTTCAATGGAAGTTCCTGCACCATTTGCTGGAACGGTTAAAGAAATCAAAATTGCAACCGGTGATAAAGTTAAAACCGGCTCATTGATTATGGTCTTTGAAGTTGCAGGCGCAGCACCTGCGGCGGCTCCAGCTGCACAAGCTGCTGCACCAGCGGCTCCAGCAGCATCAGCAATTAAAGATGTTAACGTTCCAGATATCGGTGGTGATGAAGTTGAAGTCACTGAAGTCATGGTAAAAGTGGGTGATACCGTTTCTGCTGAGCAATCAATCATTACCGTTGAAGGTGACAAAGCGTCAATGGAAGTTCCTGCGCCATTTGCTGGAACAGTTAAAGAAATCAAGATTGCGACTGGCGATAAAGTGAAAACTGGCTCGCTGATCATGACTTTTGAAGTGGCAGGTGCAGCGCCTGCAGCGGCTCCAGCAGCTCAACCGTCTGCTCCGGCTCCAGCGGCAGCTCCTGCACAAGCAGCGCCAGCGAAAGCAACTGACAGCAAAACTGAATTTGTTGAAAACGACGCATATATCCATGCAACACCGGTTATTCGCCGCTTAGCGCGTGAATTTGGTGTTAACTTAGCGAAAGTTAAAGGTACAGGTCGTAAGGGCCGTATCCTGCGTGAAGACGTTCAAGCTTACGTGAAGGATGCCGTAAAACGTGCGGAAGCTCCTGCAGCTGCGGGTGGTGGTTTACCAGGTATGCTGCCATGGCCGAAAGTGGATTACAGTAAATTCGGTGAAGTTGAAGAAGTTGAACTGGGTCGTATCCAAAAAATCTCTGGTGCTAACCTGAGCCGTAACTGGGTAATGATCCCGCACGTTACGCTGATGGAAGAAGTGGATACCACTGAAGTTGAAGAATTCCGTAAGCAACAAAACAAAGAAGCTGAGAAGAAAAAACTGGATGTGAAAATCACACCATTAGTTTTTGTCATGAAAGCTGTTGCTCGTGCTCTGGAAGAAATGCCACGCTTTAATAGCTCCATTTCTGAAGATGCACAGCGTCTGTTCCTGAAAAAATATATTAACATCGGTATTGCCGTAGATACGCCAAATGGCTTAGTTGTTCCTGTCTTCAAAGACGTTAACAAAAAAGGCATTTTAGAGCTATCTCGCGAACTGATGGAAGTTTCTAAGAAAGCGCGTGCAGGTAAACTGACTGCGTCTGATATGCAAGGTGGTTGCTTCACGATTTCAAGCCTTGGTGGTATCGGAACTACCGGTTTTGCACCTATCGTGAATGCACCAGAAGTTGCAATTATGGGACTGTCACGTTCTTCAATGAAACCTGTTTGGAATGGTAGCGAATTTGTTCCTCGCCTAATCCTGCCAATGTCACTGTCCTTTGACCATCGTGTAATCGATGGTGCTGATGGAGCTCGCTTCATCACCCTAGTAGGGCAATTAATGAGCGATATTCGCCGTTTAGTGATGTAAATAATAAGACCGGCGAATAGGCCGGTCTGTTTTATTTAGGCTGAGGCAGAATTTTTTGCTGCTGCTACGAAAGGTTGGGAGTTACATCACGAAATGAGCCTTTTCAGGGTGTTAACAATTCTGTAAACTGCTCTCGGTGTGTACTTTTCCAGTGGAAGATCGTTTATTCAGCAGTACCGCTGGACAAAACAAAAAGAGGTCATGATGAGTACTGAAATTAAAGCCCAAGTCGTTGTGCTTGGTGCAGGCCCTGCAGGCTATTCTGCGGCTTTCCGTTGCGCTGACTTAGGTTTAGAAACTGTTTTAGTAGAACGTTATTCAACCCTTGGTGGTGTTTGTTTAAACGTTGGTTGTATTCCTTCTAAAGCTTTACTCCATGTTGCAAAAGTGATCGAAGAAGCAAAAGCTTTAGCAGAACACGGCATCGTTTTTGGTGAGCCAAAAACTGACATTTCCAAAGTTCGCTTATGGAAAGAAAAAGTGATTAATCAGCTGACGGGTGGTCTGGCTGGTATGGCTAAAGGCCGTAAAGTTAACGTAGTTAACGGCTTCGGTAAATTCACAGGTGCCAACACGCTGGTTGTTGAAGGTGAAAACGGTAGCACAACTATCAATTTCGATAACGCAATTATTGCTGCGGGTTCCCGTCCAATTCAATTACCATTCATTCCACATGAAGACCCACGTATTTGGGACTCAACCGATGCATTAGAACTGAAAGAAGTTCCTGAGCGTCTGCTGGTTATGGGTGGGGGTATCATCGGTTTAGAAATGGGAACTGTGTATCATGCACTGGGTTCCCAAATCGATGTGGTTGAAATGTTTGACCAAGTCATCCCAGCGGCTGACAAAGATGTGGTTAAAGTATTCACCAAACAAATCAGTAAAAAATTCAACCTACTATTAGAAACTAAAGTAACAGCCGTTGAAGCGAAAGAAGACGGTATCTACGTTTCTATGGAAGGCAAAAAAGCTTCCGCAGAGCCGCAACGTTACGATGCTGTATTAGTGGCAATCGGCCGTGTTCCTAATGGTAAAAACTTGGATGCAGGCAAAGCAGGCGTTGAAGTTGATGACCGTGGCTTTATCCATGTCGATAAGCAAATGCGCACTAACGTTCCTCATATCTTCGCTATCGGTGATATCGTTGGCCAGCCAATGTTAGCTCACAAAGGTGTTCACGAGGGGCACGTTGCCGCAGAAGTTATCTCTGGTCTGAAACATTACTTTGACCCGAAAGTGATCCCATCAATCGCTTATACTGAGCCAGAAGTTGCATGGGTTGGTTTAACTGAGAAAGAAGCGAAAGAACAAAATATCAGCTACGAAGTTGCGACTTTCCCATGGGCAGCATCAGGCCGTGCAATTGCATCTGATTGCGCCGAAGGTATGACTAAGCTGATTTTCGACAAACAATCTAACCGTGTTATCGGTGGGGCTGTTGTCGGTGTGAACGGTGGTGAATTACTGGGTGAAATCGGCCTAGCAATTGAAATGGGTTGTGATGCTGAAGATTTAGCATTAACTATCCATGCTCACCCAACACTGTATGAATCAATCGGTATGGCTGCTGAAATTTACGAAGGTAGCATTACTGATTTACCAAACGCAAAAGCGAAAAAGAAAAAATAATTTTCTTTAATCGCACAGATAAACAGTATCTCTAGTATGCTGTTTATCACCAAAGCGAATTGAAGCCAATGTGGAAACACGTTGGCTTTTTTTGTTTTTGTGAATATAAACAATCAGCCACATGTCTTTATCCAATTATTTATTAAAATCAATATTAATCATTTTATAAGTAATATGTATTTAATTTTAAATAACTGAATATTTTTTAGTAAAAACGGTTAGTTGACTATAAAAATATTAAATTCTAATTTCTTTATTCTGTTTTTTATAACTAATAAGGAAGTTAGTTTATGGATGGTGTGACAGACCTAGGTACAATAACGGTATGGGGAGGTAACCCTAGACCGCATTTCAATGATTATTTTAATAATTATGATAATGCTCATGAAGATATTAATTTAACTGGGAGGTATGAAAAATTAAAAAGTATTTTACATGAAAATCTTTATGATAATATAAAATTAGCTAATATCCATGATGATGTTGATAATCACAAAGTCGATATTTTTAAAAATCCTTCGATTAAAATTAAGGAAGATTTAAAATCTAAACAAACATT